>JALYWQ010000140.1 GCA_030852625.1 Actinomycetota bacterium | reverse complement strand
CGACGCGGGGTGGTCCCCGAGTGGCTGGCCGAGCTCGGCGTCGAGGTGCCCGAGGAGATCGTGGAGAGCGGCCTGATGTACGTGTCGCGCTGGTACCGCGACCCCGGCCACGAGATCCCGCTCGACGCCAAGCTCGGCGGCGATCTCGGCTTCGTGAAGTTCCTCGGCGTGCCCGGTGACGGCGGCACCCTCTCCGTCACCCTCGCCATCCGCACCGACGACAAGGAGCTCCGCACCGCCCTGGCCGATCCGGACCGGTTCGACCAGGCCTGCCAGCTACTCCCGGGGCCCGACTTCTTCTGGCAGGACGGCCCCCTCGAGCCGATGACCGACGTGCTCCTCATGTCCGGTCTGCTCAACCGGCTTCGGCACTTCTCCGACGGTGGCACGCCGTGCGTCCTCGGGTTCCACGCCATCGGCGACGCCCACACCACCACCAACCCGCTCTACGGGCGAGGGTGCTCGCTCGCCGCCGCGCAGGCCGTCCTGCTGCGCGACGCCATCACCGCCCACCCGGGCGACCACCGCGCCCGCGCCGAGCGGTTCGACGCCGACAGCGACCGCGAGATCGAGCCGTGGTTCCACGCGTCGGTGCAGATGGACAAGATGGGCGCCGACCCGATGGGCAGCGGCCTCGGCGGCGCCGAGAGCTCGTCGGGGAAGGCCATGGCCGCGGTGTTCGTCGCCGCCCAGACCGACCCGGTGCTCGGCCGCACCTTCGCCCGCCTCTGGAACCTGCTGATGACCCCGGCCGAGCTGATGACCGACACCGCCTTCCTCGCCAAGGCCGCCGAGGTGGCCGCCAACCCCGACGCCTACCCCCTCCCCGAACGGGTGGGGCCGAAGCGCGGCGAGCTGCTCGAGGCCCTCGGGTCCCTCGACGCCGCCTGATCACCGACCGACCGTCCAGCCCACCACCCCACGAGGAGCGCGCTCCGTGACCGACCTCCCCAGCCGCACCGTCGCCACCAACGGCGTCGAGCTCAACGTCATCGACGCCGGCGACGGCTACCCCGTGGTCCTGGCCCACGGGTTCCCCGAGCTGGCCTACTCGTGGCGTCACCAGGTGCCGGCCCTCGTCGACGCCGGGTACCGCGTCCTCGCTCCCGACCAGCGGGGCTACGGCCGCAGCACCCGGCCCGAGGCCATCGAGGACTACGACATCATCCACCTCACCGACGATCTCGTCGGGCTGCTCGACGACATCGGCGCCGAGCGGGCGGTGTTCGTCGGCCACGACTGGGGCTCGATGGTCGTGTGGCAGATGGCCCAGCTCCACCCGGACCGCGTGGCGGGTGTCGTCGGCATGAGCGTGCCGTTCCTCCCCCGCGGTCCCATGGGCCCGGTGACGATGATGCGCCAGGTGATGGGCGACAACTTCTTCTACATCCTCTACTTCCAGGAACCCGGCGTGGCCGACAAGGAGCTCGGCGACGACCCCGCTCGCACCATGCGCCGGCTGCTGGCCGGCCTCACCATGGCCGAGGGCGCCACGCCCGACCCGTCGGCGTTCGCCAACGACGGCCGCGGCTTCGTCGACCGGATGCCCGAGCCCGACGGCCTCCCCGACTGGCTGACCCAGGAGGAGCTCGACCACTACGTGGCCGAGTTCAGCCGCACCGGGTTCACCGGCGGGATCAACTGGTACCGCAACTTCGACCGCAACTGGGAGCTCACGCCCCAGCTGGCCGGCGCCCACGTGACGATGCCGTCGCTGTTCGTCGGCGGCAAGCAGGACCCGGTGCTCCTCATGAGCCCGCCCTCGGTCGGCCACAGCTTCCTCGACCAGCACCGGGGCGACGTCCTCATCGACGGCGCCGGCCACTGGGTCCAACAGGAGAAGCCGGCCGACGTGAACACCGCACTCCTCGACTTCCTCGCATCCCTCGACCTGAAGGCGTGACCATGCCCACTCCCTGGCCCCTCGACTTCGGCGTGTTCTACGCCCCCTTCCACCCCGTGGGTCAGAGCCCCACACGGGCGCTGGAGTACGACCTCGAACGGATCGAGGAGCTCGACCGGCTCGGCTTCCACGAGGCCTGGTTCGGGGAGCACCACTCCGGTGGCTACGAGCTCATCGGCTGTCCCGAGATCATGATCGCCGCCGCCGCGCAGCGGACGAAGACCATCAAGCTCGGAACCGGCGTGGTGTCGCTCCCGTACCACCACCCGTGGCTGGTGGCCGATCGCATCTGCCTGCTCGACCACCTCACGCGAGGGCGCCTCATCTTCGGGTGCGGCCCGGGCGCGCTGCCCACCGACGCCCACGTGATGGGGATCGACCCCGTCGACCAGCGCCGGATGATGGAGGAGAGCCTCGAATCCATCCTCACGCTCTTCACCACCGAGGAGCCCATCGACCGCGAGACCGACTGGTTCACGATCCGCGACGGTCGCCTCCAGATGCGGCCCTACTCGTACCCGCACCCCGAGGTGGCGGTGGCGGCGATGATCACGCCGTCGGGTCCGCGCCTCGCGGGCCAGACGGGCGCCTCGCTGCTGTCGCTGTCGATGTCGGCCGCCGAGGGCTTCGCGGCCATCGGCCAGGCCTGGGGCGTCGTGCAGGAGATGGCCGAGAAGGCCGGCAACCCCGAGCCCGATCGCCAGACCTGGCGGGTGCTCGGCAACATGCACATCGCCGAGACGCGCGAGCAGGCCATCCAGGACTGCACCTACGGCCTCAAGGACTTCGCCGACTACTTCGGTGGCGGCGCCGGCTTCGTGCCGCTGGCCAACAAGGTGGAGGGCGAGCCCGACACCAAGGAGGCGTTCGTCGAGCGCTACGCCAACGGCGGGGGCGTGGTCATCGGCACCCCCGACGACGCCATCGAGTACATCGAGGGCCTCATCGAGCAGTCGGGCGGGTTCGGCACCTTCCTGATGCTCGGTCACGACTGGGCGTCGCCCGAGCGCACCTTCAACAGCTACCGGCTGATCGCCGAGAAGGTGATCCCCCACTTCCGGGGCCAGCTGAACGCCCCGCGGGCTTCGCACGACTGGGCCACCGAGAACCGTGGCAAGTTGTTCGGACGTTCGATGCAGGCGATGGGCAACGCCATCACGTCGCACGTCCAGGAGAAGGAGAAGGAGGCGGCCGAGGCCGCGTCCGACGCCCAGGAGGTCAAGGCCTGATGCGAGCCGCGGCGCTGAAGTCCGGGAAGATCTACGTGCGGGAGGACGCGCCCGATCCGGTGCCGGCCTTCGGGCAGGTGCTCGTGCAGGTGAAGGCCTGTGGCATCTGCGGCTCCGACCTCCACTTCGCCAAGCACGGCCAGGACATGCTCGACCTGCAGGGCGAGATGGGCGGCATGCCGATGATGGGCAGCGGCGGTCCCGGTATCGACCTCGACCAGGACGTGTGGATGGGCCACGAGTTCTCGGCCGAGGTGCTCGAGATCGGTCCCGACACGGTGGCACCGGCTGCCGGCACCCTCGTCACGTCGATCCCGATCCTGTTCGGTCCGGCCGGGATCGAGCCGATCGTCTACAGCAACAAGACTGCAGGTGGGTACGGCGAGCGCATGCTGCTGTCGGCCCCGATGATCTCCGAGATCCCGAACGGCCTCGACTTCCGCCACGCCGCCCTGACCGAGCCGATGGCCGTCGGCCTCCACGCGGTGAACAAGGCCGCCATCAAGCCAGGCGAGGGGGCCCTCGTGCTCGGGTGCGGACCGGTCGGCCTGGCCGTGATCGGCGCCCTGAAGCTCAAGGGCATCGACACCATCGTCGCCACCGACTTCTCGCCGACCCGGCGGGCGCTCGCCACCACGATGGGCGCGACCGACGTCGTCGACCCCCGCGACGAGCCGGCCTTCGACGCCTGGCAACGGGCCGGCAAGGCCAAGCCGCTCGTGGTGTTCGAGGCCATCGGCGTGCCGGGGATCATCGACGGCGTCCTGAAGGACGCCCCCCACGGCACCCGCCTGGTCGTCGTCGGCGTGTGCATGGAGCACGACCGGATCAACCCGTTCTTCGGGATCTCCAAGGAGATCAACATCCAGTTCTGCCTCGGCTACGACCCGATGGAGTTCCAGGGCACGCTGCGGTCGATCGCCGAAGGCGAGCTCGATGTGGCGCCGATGATCACCGGCGAGGTCGACCTCGACGGCGTGGCCGGTGCCTTCGAAGCGCTCGGCAACCCCGACGAGCACTGCAAGATCCTGGTGCTGCCGTGAGCGACGGACCGTACGCGGGCACCGTCGCTCTCGTCACCGGGGCCGCCCGACCCCGAGGCATCGGACGGGCCACCGCCCTGCAGCTGGCTCGCGGCGGCGCCGACGTGGCCTGCCTCGACCTGGCCCGGCCCTACGACGAAGCGCCGGCCCACGCCACCGCCACCGCCGACGACCTCGACGGCATCGTCGCGGAGATCGAGGCCCTCGGCCGCAAGGCCGTCGCCGTGCGGGCCGACGTGTCCTCCGAGGAGGAGGTCGAGGCCGCGGTGGTCGCCGCGACCGATGCGCTCGGCACGATCAGCCTCGTGGCCAACGTGGCGGGCGGGAGCGGGGTCGGCTTCGGGCTGGGCCCGCTCGTGTCGGTCCCCGCCAGCGAGTTCCGCCGGGTGCTCGACGTGAACCTCCTCGGCACGTGGATGGTGTCGAAGGCCTGCGCCCAGCGCATGGTCGCGGCCGGCGTGCCGGGCAGCATCTGCAACGTCTCCAGTCAGGCCGGCAAGAAGGGCTTCCCCACCCTCGGGCCGTACTGCGCGGCGAAGGCGGGGGTCATCCTGCTGTCGCAGACGATGGCCCTCGAGCTCGGTCCGATGGGCATCCGGGTCAACGCCGTGTGCCCCGGCACCGTCGACACCGATCTCGTGAACCCCAACGGCATGCTCCAGAACCTGCTCGGCGACAAGGGGATGCAGGAGTTCATCGATCGCATCCCGCTCCGGCGCCTGCAGACCGCCGAGGAGATCGCGGAATCGATCTGCTGGCTGCTGTCCGACGCGGCGCGCGGCGTCACTGGCGAAGCCCTCAACGTGAGCGCCGGCGAGACGATGGCGTGATGCCGAGCGCGCCGGCGGTGCCGGCGCCTCCGGGATCAGCCGATCTGGCGATCGCGCCCGGCCCAGTAGGGCTCGCGCAGCTCTCGCTTCAACAGCTTCCCGGACGGGTTCCGGGGCAGCACCTCGGCGAAGTCGACCGACTTCGGGAGCTTGTAGCCAGCCAGGTGGTCGCGGGCGAAGGTGATGATCTCGGCCTCGGTGGGGTCGGTGTCGGGGGCCTTCACCACGATGGCCTTCACCGATTCGCCCCACTTCTCGTCGGGCACGCCGATCACCGCCACGTCGGCCACGGCGGGGTGCTTCATGAGGGCGTTCTCCACCTCGGCGGGGTACACGTTCTCCCCGCCCGACACGATCATGTCCTTGACCCGGTCGTGCAGGTAGAGGAAGCCGTTGCGGAGGTAGCCGGCGTCGCCGGTCTTGAACCAGCCGTCCGGCGTGACGGCCGCGGCGGTGGCCTCGGGGTTGTTCCAGTAGCCGGCCATCACCTGCGGCGACCGCACCCAGATCTCGCCGACGGCGTCGGCCTCCACGTCGTCGCCGGTGGCGGTGTCGACCGTGCGCACCTCGACCCAGGGGTAGGGCTTGCCGGCGGAGCGGAGCAGCTCGGGGGTGTCGTGGTCGACGCCGTCGAGCTGCGTGATCGCACCGGTGGTCTCGGTGAGCCCGTAGACCTGGATGAACTCGCACCCGAACCGCTGCATCCCCGCGGTGAGGATGGCCTCGGTGATCGGCGAGGCGCCGTAGACGAGGGCCCGGAGCGAGGAGAAGTCGGTGTCGTCGACGCCCGGCGTGATCAGGAGGAACTGGATCACGGCCGGCACCATGAACACGTTGGTGATGCGGTACTCGGGGATCAGGCGGAGGATGGCGGCGGGGTCGATGTCGCGCAGCACCACCGTGCGGCAACCGAAGTAGAGGCCGACCATCGACCAGCCGGCGCCCGCGATGTGGAACGTCGGCATCATGGCGAGGTTCACGCTGTCGGCGTCGAAGCGCCATTGGGCTGCGGTGCCCTGGATGTTGCGGAAGAAGTTGTCGTTGGTGAGCATCACGCCCTTGGGCAGGCCCGTGGTGCCCGAGGTGTAGAGCTGGAAGGCCACCTCGTCGGGCGCCGCCTCCACACCGGGATCGTCGGTCGACTGGTCGGCGATCCACGCGCCGTAGCTCGTCCAGCGGGCGTGATCCCCGATGGCGATGATCGTGTGCACGCGCGGGAGCTCGGACTCGATCTTCTCGACCTGCTCCACGAAGTCGGGCCCGACGACGACCACCTCGGCCTGGGCGTCGTCGATGATCTGGAGCATCTCGGCGGGGGCCAGGCGCCAGTTCACGGCGACGTTGACGGCGCCGATCTTGGCCATGCCGAAGGTGAGCTCGAAGAACTCGAGCCCGTTCTTGTCGATCGTGGCCACCCGGTCGCCGCGCTTCACGCCCGACGCCGCCAGGGCGTTGGCCACCTGGCTCGAGCGCTGGTCGAGCTCCCCGAACGTGGTGGACCGGCCCTCCAGGTCCACCGCCACGGCCGTCGGGCGCTCAGCGGCGTGAGTCCGGATGATCCCGGCGATGTTGGCGATCGTCATTGCCCCAAGTCCCCCTTGGTGTCGTGCGAGCGAGCGGCAGTCTTGCATCCAGCGGAGTAGAAGGAGTCCCGTGACCCAGCACTTCCCGAAGCAGGCGCCGATCCGTCGCATCAACCTGGAGCCGGCCATCGGGCTCGGCGCGGGCCGGGCGCTGCTGCTGCAGCTGGCCCACCCTGCAGTGGCCCAGGGCGTGGAGGACCACAGCGAGTTCAAGCGCAACCCCTTCAAGCGCCTCCAGGGAACCCTCGAGGCCACCATCGGTGTGGTCTACGGGTCGAAGGAGCTCGCTGAGGGCATCGGCCGGCGGCTCCACTTCATCCACCAGTTCATCGTCGGCGCCGACTACTCGGCCAACGAGCCCGACCTGCTCATGTGGGTGCACGCCACGCTCCTCGACACCGCGCTGCGGTGCCGGGAGACCTTCGTCGGCCCGCTCGACCCCGACGAGGCGGAGACCTACTACCAGGAGATGTCGCAGGCAGCGGTGCACTTCGGTGTGGCCCTCGAGGACCAGCCGGCCACCCTCGCCGACTTTCGCGAGTACATGGCGACCACCATGGACTCGCTGCAGGTGAGCGACGTCGGCAAGGAGCTCATCGGGTTCATCCTCGAGCCCAAGCTGCCCTTCGGCGCCCACGTCCCGTTCATCCCGGTGCTCAAGTTCCAGAAGTTGGTGACCCTCGGCTCGCTCCCGGATTCGATCCGTTCGCAGCTGCCGGTGCGATGGGGCCCGCGCGAGCAGGCCCGCTACGACCGGGTCGAACGCCTCGTGCGCACCCTGTTCCGGGCCACCCCCTACGTGGTGCGCACCGGGCCCACCCGGTTGAGCATCCCGTTCATGGTCGCCCTGGCTCAACGCCAGGTCGACAAGTTCGACACCCAGCAGGCCGCCCGTCGCGCGGCCACCAACGACCAGGAGGCAGTGGCATCGTGATCACCGACGAGCAGGTGTCCGACCGGGCCCGCCGGCTGGGGGGCGCCCTCGAGCCCTTCGCCGGGCAGGTGTACTTCTCGCCCGAGTGCCACGAGGGCTACGCCGCCCTCGGCTTCTCCGGGAGCCCGATGGAGCTGGCCGGCGTCGCCATGCCCGACGGCCCGGCCTACTTCTGCAGCCGGGGCTCGGTGATGGGACAGGTGCCCGGTGAGCTCGTCGCCGCCGCCTTCGGCGTGTTCAACCCCGAGGTCGTCGTGCCGGCGGTGTCGTTCGGGTGGACCCTTACCGACGCCGCCACGATCTGCCAGGCCCGCACCGACGGCGCCGTCGGCCAGCTCGAGCGGATCCTCGGCGCGACCCCTGACGGGCTCGATCGCGTCACCGAGCTCCTCCGGAAGGCCAACGAGCCACTGCGGCCCGAAGGCCGAGCGCTGTTCGCCGGCCAGCTGGGACTGGGCCTGCCCGGCACGCCGATGGGCGATGCCTGGCGTCTCGCCGACCTGCTGCGCGAGTACCGCGGCGACGTGCACATCGCGGCCTGGACCTCGGCCGGCTTCGACGCCACCGAGATCGGGCTCCTCACCGAGCTCTACTGGGGGCTGCCGCTGCGCACCTACTCCCGGTCACGGGCGTGGACCAACGAGCAGTTCGACGCCGCCGAGGCCCGCCTCGTGGCGCGAGGGCTGCTGGCCGACGGCGCGTTCACGGCCGAGGGCCGGGCCGCCCGTGAGGCGGTCGAGGGCACCACCGACCGCCAGTGCCGCCCGATGGTCGAGGCGCTGGGCGACGACCTCGACGAGCTCGTCGACCGCCTCCTCCCGTGGGGCGAGCAGATCCGCGCCGCCAACGGCTACCCCGCCAGCGGCCCCCACGACCTAGCCAACCTCACCAAGTAGCCCCACCCGCTCCGGGCGGTTAAGCGCGGCGGCTCGAGCGGGCTCGTACGGCCAGGGCTGCGGCGCCGGCGGCGGCTGCTGCGGTGGCGCCTACTGCTGCGATCGTCGGGGCGTTGCTGCCGCCGCTGTCGTCCGTTGCCCGTACTGGGGCGGCCAGCTCGGTCGTGGTGGAGCGTCGGCGGGCGGTGGTGCTCGGCGACGACGAGGACGAGCTGCTCGACGACGGGCTCGTCGCCGGCACGGATGTCGTCGTCGTGGTCGGCGCCGACTTCGCTGCGGTCGTGGGCTTCGCGGTCGTCGTCGTCGTGGTCGTCGGTGCTGACGTGCCCGGCGGGCTCGCCGCGCCGCCGCCGCCGGCGAGGCGACGGAAGGTGCCGTCGGTGACCAACGCGTACGCGGCGTTGCCGGGACAGGCGGTCTGGGTGACGTCGCGGTGGCCGGCCACCGTGGGCACGTCGATCGCGGCGCCGGCGGCGAACTTGTTGGAGCCGCGGGACGTGAAGCGGGCCCGGGCCCCGTCGGACAGGTCGACGCCGTGGCGCCCGGCCAACCAGCCGAGCAGCCGGCCCATCGCCTCCTGAGCGGCCTCCGACGGTGCCGCCGCGCTGTGGTCGCCGAGGAAGCAGCACAGCTGGGAGTAGCCCTGGTTGCCACCGGTGGCGTCGCCGGCCTTGGGACCGGCGAGGCTGCCGGTGCGGCCCTCCCACACCCCGCCGAACCGGTCGACGAAGAAGTTGTAGGCCACGTCGGGCCAGCCCTTGTCGCCGGTGTGGAACGAGTAGATGCTCCGCAGCATCCCGGGGACCGCAGACTGCGCGTAGCTGTTGCTGTTCACCGAGTGGTGCACGAGCAGCACCCGCACGTCGGGCTCGTCGGGGATCGGACGGGTGGGCAGGAGGTCACCGCCCCAGCTGCTCCGGGGCGTGATGGGCAGGTCGGCGGCGACCGCCACCGCCGCCGGTGGACGCAGGATTGCGGCCGCCGCCATCCCGACCGGCGCGGCGACGAGGAACCGTCGCCGGGTCAGCCGCAGGTCGATGGGCGGGGGTGCCTCACACACCCGAGCGATGCTACGAGCGTCCCGGCCGACCCGTCGTGCGGTGGAAGGCAACGACCAGCGGCTCCAGGACGTCGGCCACGGCCGATTCGTCGTCGGGGAGCGGCACCTGCACCCGGAAGTCGGTGACGCCAGCCTCGACGAGCGGGCCCACCCCATCCATCGTCGCAGCCAGGTCGACGGCGCCGGAGCCGTCGCGGACCACGGGCAAGGTGCCGGCCACCTGCAGCGGATCGTCGTTCCGTCCGGCCGCGGCCATGGCCTCACGGATGCGCGCCAACCCGGTCGCCACGTCGTCGGCGTCGTCGCCCCACGGGATCCACCCCGCGCCGAAGCGGGCCACCCGCTCACGCACCAGCCGGTTCGTGCTCCGCCCGCTCACCCAGATGGGCACGCCCCCCGGTTGCCGGGGCTTGGGCATGGCGTGGATGCCGTCGAACGAGAGCTCCTCGCTCGTGTAGCTGGCGCGGGTGTCGGTCCACAGCGCGGTGCAGACCTCGAGGGTGTGGTCGAGCAACCGGCCCCGCCCCTCGAACGGCAGGCCGGCGGCCTCGTACTCCTCGCGCTGCCAGCCGACACCCACGCCGAGGTCGACCCGACCGTCGGACACGACGTCGAGGGTGGCGACGGTCTTGGCCAGCACCACCGGTCGGCGGAGGGCGGCGATGAGGATGCTCGTGCCGAGCCGGATCCGCGTCGTCGCGCCGGCGACGGTGGCGAGCACCGTGAGCGGTTCGAGCCAGTGGCCGTCGGGCCCGGTGGGTTGCTTGCCGCCCGCCCGGCCTCCCACCGCCGGATCGGCATAGGCGTCGAGGTGCTCACCGAAGACCACGTGGTCGGAGACGACGAGTCGGTCGATGCCGACGTCGTCGAGCGTGCGGGCCCGGTCGAGCAGGTGGGCCCACGATCCGGGATCGGTCGCCGCGAAGGATCGCAGCGTCATCGAGAGGGTCGGGGACGCCACGGTGGTCACCGCGGCATCGTACGGACCGGGGCCGTCAGGTGCGGGCGTGGACCTCGACGCGGTGGAGGTCGTCACCGAGCTCGACCCGCCCGGAGAAGGTGGTGGCGGCGAGGTCGCGCCACTGCTGCTCCTCGCCGGGCACCAGCGCCGGCACGTAGTGGGTGAGCACGAGGATCGGGATGCCGGCTCGCTCCGCGGTGGCGCCGGCCTGCTCGACCGACGAGTGGTAGTCGCAGATGTCCTTGAGCCGTTGGATGGGGACGGTGGCGATCACCTCCTCGCGGATGACCGTGTGGACCAGCGCCCCGGCGCCGGCGCAGAGCTGGTCGAGGCCCTCGCACGGCACGGTGTCGCCAGCGAGCACCACCGAGACCTCGCCGTGATCGAAGCGGTAGCCCACCGTGGGAGCGACCGGGCGGTGGTCGGTGGGGCCGGCGCTGACGACGACGCCGGCCAGCTCGAGCACCGGTCCGTCGGTGACCTCCTCGACCTCGACCGGTGGCTCCCAGGTGAGGTCCTCGTGGTGGCCGAGGCGGTAGCTGATGTCGGGCGCCAGCGACGCCAACGTGGCCGCCACCACCGCCGCGGTCCCCGGCGGACCGATGATCCGCAACGGCGCCGGCGCCATCCCCATGACCCAGCGGCTGGTGATGACGTCGCCGAGGTCGGTGATGTGGTCGCTGTGGAGGTGGGTGAGCAGCAGCGCGTCGAGCTGGCCCGCGCCCACGCCCACGGCCGCAGCCCGCATGAGGACGCCTCGTCCGCAGTCGACGAGGAGGGTGGCACCGCCGGCCCGTACCAGGGTGGCGGGCCCGGCCCGATGGGGATCCGGGATCGGGCTCCCGGTGCCGAGGAGGGTGATCTCGATCACGAAGCGCTAGGAGGTCATGCCGCCGAGGCCGACGAGGCCCCGGGCCAGCTCGATCTCGCCCATGTGCCGCAGGCCGTGCTGGTAGATCCAGCACTCCAGCGCGTCGAGCACCGTGATGCCCTCGTCGCCGGCGACCCGGGCGCTGTAGGTGTTGGCGACGACGTCGGGAAGGGGCCGGGGGATCAGCACCCGGCGCACCGCCTCGGCCTGGAGGTCCTCGAGCCATGCCTCCGTGCGGGAGAACACCGCTCGCTGGTACTCGCGGAAGGCGTCGTAGTCGCCGATGCGCTGGTGGATCATGTCGCTGACCGGGCGTTCCTTGCCGTGGTCGTCGATGGCCATCTGCACCCGTGCCTGCCAGTCGGCCGACCAGACGAGCTCGGTGCCGGAGATCACGGCGAACGAGGTGTCCTGCATGTTCGTGTAGTGGAACAAGCAGAAGGCGATCGGGAGCACGCCCTCGCGCTCGAAGTGGTTCACGTGGCCCAGGTCCATCGTGGCCACGGCGTCGTAGTAGAGCGAGTGCATCGCCCGCATGCGACGGCGGAGCGAATCGAGCAGCAGTTGGTCATCCCCCATGGACCGACCGTAACTATTGACAGTTGTAGTGTCAATAGCTAGACAGCTCGCATGCGTCGAGGATCCGTCAGACGGGAGCTCGTGCTGCGGGTGCCGGCGGCCCGAGCGTGGGAAGCCGTCACCCGCGCCGAGCTCCTCCACCTCTGGTTCCCCGGGCTCACGGCCAGCCCGGTCGACGGTGACCAGCGGACGGTGACCCTCGGCAGCGGCATCGCGTTCACCGAGACGATCCTCACCAACGACCCGATCCAGCGTCGGTTCCAGTACCGCATCACCGGCGGCGTCTTCCAGGAGCACCTGGCCACGATCGACGTCCACGACCTCGATGGCGGCAGTTGCCTGGTCGTCTACGCCTCGGATGCCGCTCCGGGGGCGATGGCGCTGATCCTCGGCGGGGCCACCCTCGGCGCGCTCGAGGAGCTCCGCCGCCAACTCGAAGGAGGCGCCGGCCCGCTCGTCGACGCCTTGGCACCCCCCACCGAAGGAGCCGTCGCCTGATGGGTCGCAAGATCCTCTTCGTCACCACCGATCAGCAGCGCTACGACACCCTCGGGTGCAACGGCGGGGTCGTGGGGCGCACCCCCGTCCTCGACGGCCTCGCCGCGGAGGGCATCCGCTACGAACGGGCGGTGCCGCAGTCGGTGGTGTGCATGCCGTCGAGGGCCACGATGCTCACCGGGCAGCACTCCGCCAGCCACGGCGTGTGGATGAACGGCGTGGCCCTCCCGGTCGACGCGCCGTCGGTGGCCGCCGAGCTCCACCGCTCCGGCTACCGCACCGCCCTCGTCGGCAAGCCGCACTTCGAGCCCTTCCTCGACCCCTTCGCCCGCTTCGTCGAGAACCGACTCGCCGCCGAGGGCACGCCGACCATCGAGACCCGCTGGGCCGACGGCACGTTCGGGCCGCACCGCGGCTTCGACCACCTCGAGTTCGCCACCCACAGCCCGGCCGGTCCGCTGCACTACGGCCGGTGGCTGCTCGCCAACCACCCCGAATCGATGGGCGGCTTCTACCGGGTGCTCGACGGCGAGCTCGAGGTCAACGCCGACGGCGGCGGCGCCACCGGCGCGCCCCAGGTGCAGGACAACCCCATCCCGCGTGAGCAGTACCACACCGACTGGGTGGCCGATCGGACGATCGCGTGGCTCGACGGCCTCGCCGCCGACGACGACTGGTTCTGCTGGATGAGCTTCCCCGACCCCCACCACCCGTGGGACCCGCCAGCGTCCGAGCTGGGCCGGGTCGACTGGCGGGACGTGCCGCTCCCGGCCGGTTACCCCACCGACCGGGCCGAGCGCGAACGCATCCTCGACGGCAAGCCTCGCCACTGGCGGGCTTGGTACGACGGGGCGCTGGTGTCGAACTACGAGGCGCCGGCCAACTGGGTGCCGGCCACGCTCACCGACGACCAGGTGCGGGAGGTCAACGCCCGCAACGCCGTCGAGGTGGAGCTCATCGACGAGGCGATGGCCCGCGTGCTGCGCGCCATCGACGGGCGGGGATGGGGCGACGACGTCGACGTGGTGTTCACCACCGACCACGGCGAGCTGCAGGGCGACTTCGGCCTGCTGTTCAAGGGGCCGTACCACGTCGACGGTCTCATGCGGCTGCCCCTGATCTGGCGACCGGCACGATCGGCGGCGGTCCCGCCGGCGGTCGTCACCGATCCGGTCGGGCTCGTCGACCTGGCTCCCACGTTCTGCGCCATCGCCGGCCTGCCCGCCACCGACTGGATGGAAGGCGCGGCGCTCCCGACCACCGACGGGGCCGGCACCCACGAGCGGGTGCTCACCGAGTGGGACAGCGAGCTCCACGGCGTGAGCGTCTCGCTGCGCACCATCACGCGCGACGGGTGGGTGGCCACCACCTGCCTGCCGAGCACCGAGCACGCCGGCACCGAGGGCGAGCTCTACGACCTGGCTGACGATCCGCTGCAGCAGGTCAACCGCTGGGACGACCCCGCCCTCCGTGCCACCAGGGGCGACCTGATCGCCGACCTGCTCGACCACCTCCCGCCGACCCGGTCTCCCCGCCTCCCGGTCGAGGCCCCGGTCTGACGCCACGATCCCCGAACTGACAGGCCGATGGACACACGAGTGTGTCGATCGGCGCGTCAGTTCGACTGGCGTTGTGGTCGGTCAGGGACTGTCGGTGGTGGGGACGACGGGGGTTGCTTCGGGGACGACCACCACCTGGTCGTCGCGGTGCGACGCCGCCATCCAGCAGCCGATGAGCACGATCGGGAAGCCCAGGACCAGGCCGAGCGACAGCGACTCGTCGAGCAGCACCACACCGAGGAACAGGGCGATCACGGGGTTGACGTAGGTGATGAGCGTGGATCGGGCCGGGCCGACCTCGTCGATCAGGGCGAAGAAGGTGACGAATGCGATCGCCGTGCAGATGAGCGCGAGCGCGCCGAGGGCCGCCGAGCTCTGCGCCGTCGGCCAGTGGTCCTGCAGCAGCAGCGCGGCGGGTAGGTAGGCGATGCCGACGAAGGCCAGGGAGACGGTGGCCAGGCCGAGGCCGGGGAGGTCGCCGAGGCGGTGGTGGGCGATGAACGGCGCCAGCGCGTAGCCGCCGGCGACCAGCAGGACCTCGATGACGTTCCACGCGCGGACGACACCGTCGCCGTGATCGCTGCTCAGGATCAGCGCCACGCCGGCCAGGCCGATCAACAGGCCGAGCACGCGGGTCACCTGGAACACCGTGCGGTCGCCAGTGGCGAAGGCCACGAACATGCCGAACAGCGGCACCGTCGACACGAGCAGCCCGGTGAGGCCCGACGGGAGGACCGTTTCGGCGTCGGCGAGGAGCAGGAAGGGCCCGCCCATCTCGATGGCGGTGAACAGCAGCACCATCGGCCACCGGGTCAGCACCGGGCGGAGCACACCGCGCCGCAGTGCGAACGGCAACAGGATGAGCGCGGCGATCCCGGTGCGGCCGGCGACGACGGCGGCCGGCTCGATGCTCTCCACGGCCTCCTTGATGAGGAGGTAGGGGATGCCCCAGATCACGCCTTGGGCGAGGAAGAGGATCCAGCCTCGCCGCGTCATGCGGTGCGGACGGATCGAGCCATGGCGGGCGAAGGTACCAGCGGTCGGTTCTGCCGACTCGTCCGACCGGGAGCGGAATGCACCCCAGGACTAGTGCGGACGGGCGCCGACGAACCCCCCGATCGGGTCATGCGCCCATCGCCGGCGTGGGTCGATGGTCTCCCCAGACGTGCCGCTCGGGTCCCGCGCGGCGACCAGGAGGAGACCGAAACGATGATGCGTCCCACGATCGGAGTGAAGCTCACCGCCCTCGCCGTCGGCGTGGTCGGCACCGCCGGCGTCGCCGCCGCCGCCACGGTGGGGCGTGCACCCGCGCCGCAGGTCGCGTTGCAGCCGGCCAGCATCGAGTCCGTCGTCGACCGGGTGCCGATGGACCTGCCCGAGATCCCCGGCCTCGGCGACCTCACGAACCTCGGCGATCTCGGCTCCCTGCCCACCGTCCCCGCCCCCACGGTGCCGAAGCTGCCCGCGCTCCCGCCGATCCCGGGCGCGGGCAGCGCACCCGTCGACCTCGCCGGCACCGCCACCGCCGCGGTCAGCCAGGTGGCCGCGCTCCTCCCCGATCCCGCTGCCCTCCAGGCGGCCGTGCTCGGCTGCG
The DNA here is from genome assembly GCA_030852625.1 of Actinomycetota bacterium. Taxonomy (GTDB): domain Bacteria; phylum Actinomycetota; class Acidimicrobiia; order Acidimicrobiales; family VFJN01; genus VFJN01. Next base: position 211 of record JALYWQ010000140.1, on the reverse strand, counting down.
TGAGCGACCTCACGGCGCTGTCGCCGGTGCCGGCCCCGAGCCTGCTCGACCCGCTCGGGTTGGTGAGCGGCCTGCTCGGGAGCCTGAGCGGCGCCCCGCGGCTGCCGGACCCGGCCGCCGTGCAGGCCGCGGTCACCGGGTGCGTGGCCGACGTGCTCGGCGTGGTCCCCGATCCCACCGCGCTGGCCTCGTCGCTCACCACCGCGTTCGG
>JALYWQ010000120.1 GCA_030852625.1 Actinomycetota bacterium | reverse complement strand
GACCGCATGAAGGGCCTCGGCAGCTGATGCTCCGACTCACCCGCCGCTCCTTGTGGGAGCACAAGCGACGACTCGTGTCCACGGTGATCGCCATCGTGCTGGGCGTGGCGTTCGTCTCGGGCACCTTCGTGATGTCCGACACCCTCGACAAGGGCTTCGACGACCTGTTCTCCACGGTCAACGAGAAGGTCGACGCCCAGGTCCAGGGCGAAGTGCTGTTCTCCGACCCCTTCATGGGCGACTCGCGCCAGCTCCTCGATCCCGAGCTGCTCGAGACGGTGCGCGAGGTCGACGGCGTGGCCGGCGTCGAGCCGTTCGTCACCGCCGTCGGCTTCGGCAGCTCCAACCGGGTGCTCGATGCCGAGGGCGATCCGCTCGGCTCGAGCCAGGGCCCGCCGACTCTCTTCGAGAACTGGATCGAGGACGAGGCCCTCAGCCCCTACGACATGCAGAAGGGCCGCCCGCCGGAGTCCGACCGCGAGTTCGCCATCAACACCGCGGCGGCCGAGGACGGCGAGCTCGAGGTCGGCGACGAGGTCGAGATCCTCACGCAGTTCGGGCGGGAGGTCTACACCCTCGTCGGCACCTTCAACTTCGGTGATGCCAAGAGCGCCGGCGGCGCCGTCACCGTCGACTTCACGCTCGCCGAGGCGATGCGCCTCACCGGCACCGATGGTCGCTACCAGCAGCTCTTCGCCCGTGGCGACGACGGCCTCTCCGAGCAGGAGCTGGTCGACCGGATCACGCCGGTGCTCCCGGCGAGTGCTGAGGCGATCACCGGCGAGGAAGCCGCGGCACAGCTGTCCTCCGACGTCCAGAGCGGCTTCTCGTTCTTCAAGACGATGCTCACGGTGTTCGGCGGCCTGGCACTGCTCGTCGGCGTCTTCGTCATCTCCAACACCTTCTCGATCCTCGTGGCCCAGCGCACGCGGGAGCTGGCGCTCCTCCGTGCCGTCGGCGCCAGCCGCGGCCAGGTCCTCGGATCGGTGATCGTGGAGGCCCTCCTCATCGGCCTGTTCGCCGCCCTCCTCGGTCTCGTCGTCGGGATCCTGCTGGCGCAGGGTGTGACCTCGGCCTTCACCGGTGGTGACGACTTCGCCACCGGGGGCCTCGCCATCACGCCCGCCACGATCATCCGAGCGCTGGTGATCGGCATGACCGTCACCCTCGTCGCGGCCCTCGTCCCGGCCATCCGGTCGATGCGGGTACCGCCGATCGCCGCCCTCCGCTCGGTGGCCCTCGACCGGTCGGGGACGTCGAAGGCCCGCCTCATCGGTGGCGTCCTCGTGTTGGCATTCGGTCTGCTCAACCTCTCGGCGGCCTGGCGGGGCAGCGCCGACACCGACGACCTGCCCCCCACCGGCCTGGGCGCCGTGCTCGTGATCGTGGCGGCCATCGTCCTCGGCCCGGTGCTCGCAGGGATCTCCATCCGCGCCCTCGGACAGCCGATCCTGCGGCTGCGTGGCATCACCGGCCAGCTGGCCACCGAGAACGCCGCCCGCAGCCCGAAGCGCACCTCGGCGACGGCCTCCGCGATCCTCATCGCCGTGGCCCTCATCGGGTTCATCACGATCTTCGCGTCGTCGGCCAAGGCCTCGGTCACCGAAGAGGTCAGCCGCGGCTTCACCGGCGACTTCGTCGTCCAGGCCGAGGGTGGGTTCTTCGGACCGCCGTCAGGCTTCCCGACCACGGTCGAGGACGACGTGGCCGCGGTCGACGGCGTCGACCAGATCGTGCCGTTCGGCTTCGTCCGAGCCGACTTCACCTACGAGACCGGCAAGACGGCCGGACAGTTCCTGTCGTCGGTCGACCCCACCAAGCTCGATGGTGTCCTCGACCCCCGGATGGTCGAAGGGACGATGGCCGACCTCACCGACGACGGGATCGTCGTCGACATCGGCCAGGCCGACGACCACCAGGTGGAGATCGGGCAGACGATCGAGATCACGTTCCCCGGTGGGAACCGGGTGCCGCTCACCGTGCAGGCCATCAGCGACGACGAGAACCTCCTCGGCTACCTCACGATCACGGAGAACGTCTACCGGGCCAACGTGCCGGGAGCCACCGACACCTTCATCATGGGTTCGATCGACGACGGTGCCGACAGCGACACCGTGCTGGCCGACATCGAGGACGCCATCGCCACGGTGCCCAACCTCGAGGCCCTCGACCGCGACGGGTTCATCGGTGACCTCGCCGAGCAGCTCAACCAGTTCGTCACGATCATCTACGTGCTGCTGGGCCTGTCGGTGATCATCGCCTTCGTCGGCATCGGCAACACGATCTCCCTGTCGGTCCACGAACGGACCCGCGAGCTCGGGCTGCTCCGCGCCGTGGGGATGAACCGGGGCCAGCTGCGGTCGTCGATCCGCTGGGAGGCCATCCTGATGTCGGTGCTCGGCGCCCTCGTCGGCCTGGCCCTCAGCCTCCTCCTCAGCCGGGCCATCATCGAGGCGCTGAGCAGCGCCGGGCTCACGGTGTTCCGGGTGCCGGTCGGCCAGCTCGTGATCTTCACGGTGGCCGCCGCCCTCCTCGGGGTGGTGGCGTCGCTCCTGCCCGCACGGCGCACGGCCAAGCTCCCGGTGCTGGAGGCCATCGCCCAGGACTGAGTCCGCCGGCCAGCCACCTCGACAGCACGAACGTCTGTTCGTACACTGTCGGGGTGGCTGCGCCCGCCCTCGCCTGGCAACCGACGCTCCTCGGCGTCGACGAGCCCGCCTTCGACCCCGACTTCACCGGGATGCGGCGGCGGTTCCTCGGCGCCGGTGCCTGGGTCGACCACCTCCCCGGCTGGGTCACCGGCGCCGACGCGCTGTTCGACCAGGTGCTCCGGGATGCGCCCTGGCGCCCCGAGGCCGACCGCCGCATGTACGACCGCATCGTCGCCGTGCCCCGCCTCGTCGCCGGGCACTTCCCGGACCGCCCACCGGTGCTCACCCGGATGGGCCGAGCGCTCGGCGACCACTACGGCCGACGGCTGTCCTCGGTGTGGGCCAACCTCTACCGCGACGGCGACGACTCGGTGGCGTGGCACGGCGACCGCATCGGCCGGATCCGCACCGACACCGTCGTCGCCATCATCTCCCTCGGCGCCACCCGCCGCTTCCTCCTCCGGCCCGAGGGCGGCGGCCCGTCCGTCGGCTACGACCTCCACGGCGGCGACCTCCTCGTGATGGGCGGCACCTGCCAGCGCACCTGGCAGCATTCGATCCCCAAGCGCAGCCACGCCGGCCCAAGGGTCAGCGTCATGTTCCGAGAACCCGGCGGCAACTAACGCCGAGGCTCGTCGCACAACCGCCAAAACGCGACAACGTCTGTGTTGACTCCGGTCCGGATACCGGGTCTTCGTCCGCACAGACGTTGTGCGGGTGGACCGAAGGGCGCGAGTTGCAGGTCCTTTCGCCCGGCGCGTTGCGGGCACGACGCGCTGGCGCGCGCGGGTCAGGGT
>JALYWQ010000109.1 GCA_030852625.1 Actinomycetota bacterium | reverse complement strand
GTGGCCGACGTCACCGAGGAGCTGGCCGCCCAGGTGGCCCTGATGCCGGCCGACGGCATCCACATGGCCAAGGAGGCCTACCGCCTCGTGGAGTCGAGCATGGGCCTCGGGCTCGAAGAGGTGTGCTCCTACTTCTTCCACTCCTACGGCACGAACCTCCGCTTCGAGGAGGACGAGTTCAACTTCGTGGGCACCCGGGCCAAGGTCGGCACGTCGAAGGCCTTCAAGCTGCGCGACGAGCACTTCGAGGGCGGAGCCGACCGCGGTTGATCGAGGGCTGATGCTCGACGTCGACACGTTCCGCAAGGAGGCCGCCGAGTTCCTCGCCGCCCATGCTGAGCCCGATGACCGGGGCGCGTCGGTGCTCGAGGTGTTCACCTCCCGCACCGAGGACGAAGAAGCGCTCTGGGTCGAGGCCAACCGGACGTGGCAGCGACAGCTCTTCGAGGCCGGGTTCGCCGGGCTCACGTTCCCCGTCGACGTGGGCGGCCGTGGCCTCACCCTCGGCCATGCCCTGGCCTGGGCCGAGGAGGAGAGCCGCTTCGCCGTCCCCCGTGGCCTGTTCGGCGTGACGATGGAGATGGTGGCGCCGACGTTGCTGGCGGTCGGCACCGCCGAGCAGCGCGACGCCGTCACGCGGATCCTGCGCGGTGAGGAGGTGTGGTGCCAGCTCTTCTCGGAGCCCGACGCCGGCAGCGACCTGGCCTCGCTCGCCACCCGCGCCACCCCCGACGGCGACACCTGGCTGCTCAACGGCCAGAAGGTGTGGACCTCGGAGGCCCGCCACGCCCGCTGGGGCTACGTGATCGCCCGCACCGATCCGGAGGCGCCGAAGCACAAGGGCCTCACGGCCTTCGTGGTCGACCTCCGCCAGCCGGGCGTCACCATTCGCCCGCTTCGCCAGATGACGGGCGGGTCGTCGTTCAACGAGGTGTTCTTCGCCGACGCCGTGGTGGCGGCCGACGGAGTCCTCGGCGAGGTCGGCGGCGGCTGGGGCGTGGCCATGACCACGTTGGGCTTCGAGCGCTTCACCACCTTCGGGCGGGCCATGCACCGCCTGGTGGAGCGGGCTGTCGCGCTCGGCTGGGCCACGGGACTCGAACGGCAGGCCATCGCCAAGGTCGTCACCGCCCACCGGATCCTCGGCTGGCTCGAGGACCGGCTGCAGGCGGGGGTCACTGCGGGCGAGGCCCCCGGTCCCGAAGGCACGCTCACGAAGATGGCCTTCGTGGCGCTCGCCCGCGACCTGGGCGCCGCCACGACCGGTCGTATCGGTCCGGAGTCGCAGCTCGGCGACAGCGACTGGCAGCGCATCCTGCTGTCGGCCCCCGGCCTGCGGATCGCCGGCGGCACCGACGAGATCCTGAGGAGCCTGGTGGGCGAACGGGTCCTCGGCCTGCCCCGCTAGGAGCCTCTAGGCGCCAGCCGTCGGCGCCACAGCGGGCTCGACCGCGGTGGTCGGGGGGGCGGTCGTCGTCGTGGGAGCGGTGGTGGTTGTCGCGGCGGTCGTGGTGGTGGTGGAGGGCGGCGCAGTGCTCGTGGTCGAACCGGCCGTGGAGCGCCGGGGGGTGATGAACCGCGAAAGGTCGGGCGTCGTCCCGGCGGTGGTAGGAGTGGTCGCCGCGCCAGGATCAGCGGCGGCGTCAGCGGCCACGGTGGTGGGGGAGGACCCGGTGGGGCTGTCGCCGGATCGACCGCTCCTCGGTGCCTCGTCGGCCGTCGCTGGCGACGTGGTGGTGGACGAGGTCCCGGCATCGGCGGCGGGGGCGAGCGGTTGCCGGTCGCCGAGCCCGCTCACGATGATGAGGGCGAGGCTCGCCGCCGCGACCGCGGTGAGGAACATGGCGATGGGGCGCCGCCGACTCGACCTCGAGGGGCGGTCGACCGCAGGTCGGCGCGACCGTGGGTGCGGCGCCGACCCATCGAAGGCCGGCACCAGTGCGGGCGCGGCCAGATCGGGCGCAGGCACCGGTGCGGTGGCGAGCCCGTCGTCGGCGGCCAGCGCGCCGAGGCGCGCCGCCACCTCGGCGGCGGAAGGACGCTGGGTCGCATCACGGTGGAGCATCCGCCGGAGCAGCGGGCGCCACGCCTCCGGTACGCCGGTCGTCGTGTCGGGGTCCCGCGCCAGCCGTGCGATCACCATCTCCTGCACCGTGCCCTGGAACTCCCGTCGACCGGTGAGCAGCTCGAGGAGGACCAGACCGAGGGAGTAGACGTCGGCGGCCGGGGTGATGTCCCCACCGCGCACCTGCTCCGGGGCCATGTAGGCGGGTGTTCCCAGGGTGATGGACGCCGACGTCACCCGGGGCTGGTCGAGCAGGCGCACGATGCCGAAGTCGACGAGGCGCACGCGACCTGACCGGTCGCAGAGCACGTTGCTGGGCGTGACGTCCCGGTGGACGATCCCCTGGCTGTGGACGTAGGCGAGGGCGTCAGCCACCTCCCGCCCGAGCCTCGCCACCTCCGCCGGAGGGCAACCCTCCGACGGGCAGGTGACGGGCGTGCCGTCGACCAGTTCGAGCACGACGAAGGCGTCGTCGCCGTGGGCTCCCACGTCGTACACCTGGACCAGCCCCGGGTGGTTGAGCCGGGCCAGGATCCGGACCTCGCTCTCGAACCGGTCACGACCTTCGGGGGCGGAGCGGAAGACCTTGACCGCTGCCGGACGCTGGAGGAGGTGGTCCCGCGCCTCGTAGACGTCGCCCATCCCACCGCGGGCGATGTGGCGGACGAGCTCGTAGCGGTCGGCGAGCACCGAGCCGACGTGGGGGGCGGCCAGCGGTTCGTTCACCCCCGCTCGTTACCCGCATCGGCGGACGGGCAAGCCTCCTCAGGTCGGAGGAGGGGCGAGCTGGGACCGCTAGCTGAAGAGGTCGACCTGGCGCTTGAGGGCGGGGGTCTTGCTCATGCGCACGCCGATCTCGTCGAGGTGCTCCCGCCAATGGGCCTCGGCGCCGGCGACGTCGCCGGCCTCCACCAGCTCGACGAGCTTGGCGTGGGCGGCGTCGCTCCGGCTGCGGCGACCCGGGATGTCCTTCTCGTCGCGGTAGACGGTCTCGCTGTGCCGATCGATGATCCCGTGGAGGATCCCGGCGAACAGGGCCAGCGTGTTGTTGCCGGCCAGCCGCATCACCGCCTCGTGGAAGTCGGCGCTGGCCCGGGCGTAGGTCTTCGGGTCGAGGGCGGCCGCCTCCTGCTCCACCGCCAGCGCTTCGCGCAGCGCCTTCTTGGTGGCCTTCGGCGTGGTGGCGAGCATCGCGGCCGCAGGCGGCTCGAGGATGCGCCGGGCCTCGTAGACGTCCTCCAGGGTGGTGGCCTGGTGCTGGAGGACGTACCCCGCGTGGCGGGCGATGGGATCGATCATCGGGGCGTTGACCCGGGCCCCGCCCCGGCTGCCCCGGCGGATCGAGATCAACGACTCCGACTGCAGGATGCGCAACGCCTCACGGAACGTGGGCCGCGACACGCCGTAGGTCTCGATCAGGGCCGCCTCGGGCGGGAGCGACTCACCGTCCTGCAGCTCGCCGGTGACGATCTGCCGACGGATCGAATCGGCCACCAGCTGTGCGGCGGTGGGCATCACCACAGGTTCCGACTTCGGCACGGTGGGAGTCTCCCATGTCGCCACGCCGGCCCGGTGCACCAGGGCCGGGCTGCCACGTGGGTCAGGTGGTGATGCCGAGCCGCTTGGCGATGACCTCGTTCATGACCTGGTCGGTGCCGCCGCCGATGCGCTGCAGCCGGGCGTCGCGGAAGGCTCGCGACACTGACTGCTCGTGCATGAACCCGGCACCCCCGTAGACCTGGAGGCACCAGTCGATCAGCCGGTTCTGCACCTGGGCGGCGTACTTCTTGGCCATCGAGATCTCCGCCACCGGGTACTCGCCCTGCACGAGGCGCCAGAGCACGGTGTCGCCGAGGGCAGTGGCCGCCTCGAGCTCGGTGGCGGCGTCAGCCAGGCCGTGGGCGATCACCTGGAAGTTGGCGATGGGTTGGCCGAAGGCCTGCCGCTCCTTGGCGAAGGCGATGGTCTCGGCGAGGACCTGACCGGCGTGGCCGACGCACGCCGCCACGGCGGACATCCGCTCGTACTGCAGCTGCCACATGAGCTGCTTGAAGCCCAGCCCCGGCGTGCCGCCGATCAAGGCCTCGGTCGGGAGCTCCACGTCGTCGAACGTGACCTCCACGGTGTCGCTCGACCGCATGCCGAGCTTCCGCAGCGAGCTGCGCCCGACGCCGGGGAGGTTCGTGTCGACGCAGAACAGGGAGATCCCGTGCCGGTTGCCGGGCTCGGTGCGAGCGACCACCGTCATCCAGTCGGCCCGCACGCCGTTGGTGATGTAGAGCTTCGAGCCGTTCAGCAACCAGCCGCCGTCGACGGGCTCGGCGCGGGTGCTGAGGCCCGCAACGTCGGAGCCGGCGTCGGGCTCGGTGATGGCGATGGCGCACACCGCGGTGCCGGCGATGGCCGGGGCCAGCCACCGGTCGCGCTGCTCGTCGGTGCCGAACTCGGCGAGGGCCGGCGTGGCCATGTGGGTCTGCACGGCGACGGCCATCGGGATGGCGCCGCAGCCGCACCGGGCCAGCTCCTCGATGAACACCAGGCCGCTGGTCAGGTCGCCGCCGGATCCCCCGAAGCGCTCCGGGTAGTGGAGGCCGAGGAAGCCGAGCTCACCGCAGCGCCGGAACACGTCGTCCGAGAAGTAGCCGGCCTCCTCCCACTCGTCGACGTGGGGGGCGATCTCCTTCTCCACGAAGCGCCGCACCGACGTCCGGAGGGCTTCGTGCTCCTCCGTGTACACGGGGTGCCGGCTCACCCGTGGCTCCTGGCGACGGCCGAGGCTAAATGGTAAACCATGTCAACCAGGTTAGGCGAAGGGGGTTCGTTGGCGCACGCAGACACGGTGGACAGCCTGCACCAAGTACTGGGCCTCGACCACGGTGCGCCGGCGCTGAGCTTCGGCGAGCGCACCTACACCTACGGCGACCTGGTCGATGCCGTCGACGCCGTTCGGGCGGCGCTGGTGGCGGCGGGCGTCACGGCAGGCGCGCCGGTGGCGACGATCCTGCCCAACACACCGGCCGGTCTGGTGTCGATGCTCGCGGTGCTGCTCGAGCGGGCGTGCATCGTCACCATCTCGCCTCGCCGGGTCGCCGACGAGCTGGCCAAGGCTCCGGCCACCGTCGCCACCCTGGGCCCCGCCAGCGAGCTCGGTGCCGCTCCTGTGGCCGGCGCCCTCGACCTCGCCGTGGTGGCCGGTGCCCCCGATGTCGCCTCGCGACCGGGCACCGCGGTCCTCATGGCCACCTCGGGCACCACCGGTGAGCCGAAGCGCATCCCCATCACCTACGGCACCATCGACGGGGTGGTCGGCAACGTCCGCGGCCTGGCCGGGGGCGACGGGACCATCTCGCTGCGCGACGACACCACGCTGATCTGCTTCCCGTACACCAACCTGTCCGGGGTCCTGCCCCAGCTCCTCGGCCTGGTGTCGGGCCGTCGCACGGCTCTGCTCGAGCGCTTCGATCCGGTGCGGGTGGCGGCGCTCGTCGCCGAGCACCGGATGACCTCGCTGGCCCTCAACCCCACGGCGATGCAGATGCTCATGGACGCCGACATCGATCCCGGCCTCCTCGCGACCGTGCGCTACGTCCGTTCGGGGTCCGCGCCGCTCCGTCCCGCGCTGGCGGCGGCGTTCGAAGCGCGGTTCGGGGTGGGCGTCCTGCAGTCGTACGGTCAGACCGAGGTCGGCGGTGAGGTGGTGGGGTGGAGCGCCGCCGACCACCGCGCCCACGGCGTCGACAAGCGCGGCTCGGTGGGCCGTCCCCACCCGGGGCTCGAGCTGCAGGTGGTGGCCCGCGGCTCGTCGCCCGGGGAGCCGCTCCCGGCCGGCGAGGTGGGCGACCTCTGGCTGCGCGGCGCCCGCAACGTGGAGGGGTGGCATCGCACCGGCGACCTG
>JALYWQ010000085.1 GCA_030852625.1 Actinomycetota bacterium | reverse complement strand
CCGACCCCGCCGACCCCGACCTGCTGGCCTGCCACGTGACCGACGACGCCGCCGTGGAGGCGGCGGTGGCGGGCGCGCTGGAGCGCCTCGGCGGGCTCGACGTGCTGATCAACAACGCCGGCATCGGCATCCCGCAGAGCGCGGGCGCCCCGCCGGACGCCGACGCGCTCGCCGTGCTCGACGAGCTCGGCCGGTGGATCGCCATCGGCCTGGCCAACCTCGTGAACCTCATGGACCCGGCCCTCATCGTCATCGGCGGGGGCGTGGGCGACGCCGCCGACCTCGTGCTGCCCGCCATCCGGGCCCAGAGCGCCGCCGAGGTGCTCGGCCACGGCCGTCGCCCCGACGTGCCGATCGTCGCCGCCGAGCTCGGCGAGCGAGCCGGCGCCATCGGCATGGCCCTCCTCGCCGCCAACTGACCGGTAGCTGAACGATCGGGCCCGGTATCCGGTTCCTGTGCGGACGGGGGCCAGCGGTACCCTCAGGTGATGGAGTTCCGCCGCATCAACGGGATGCCCCCCTACGTCTTCACGATCATCGACTCGTTGAAGATCGAGGCCCGGCGAGCCGGCGTGGACGTCATCGACCTCGGCTTCGGCAACCCCGACATCCCGTCGCCGGAGATCGCCGTCGAGAAGCTGTGCGAAGCGGCCCACAACACCCGCAACCACCGCTACTCCTCGAGCCGGGGCATCCCGAAGCTCCGCCAGGCGGTGGCCGACCTCTACAAGCGGCGCTTCGACGTCGACCTCGACCCCGACTCCGAGGTCATCTCCACCATCGGCGCCAAGGAGGGCTTCAGCCACCTGATGTGGGTGCTGCTGGAGTCGGGCGACGCCGCCATCGTGCCGTCGCCGTCGTACCCCATCCACATCTGGGGACCGCTCTTCGCCGGCGCCACCGTGCGCGAGGTGCCGATGACCACCGAGGTCAACGACGACGGTGGCTTCATCGGGCGCATCCGCCACGTGTTCGAGCACTCGTGGCCCCGGCCCCGGGTGATCATCTGCTCGTTCCCGCACAACCCCACCACGGCGTGCGTCGACGTCGACTTCTTCCAGGAGCTGGTCGACTTCGCCCGGGAGAACGAGGTCATCGTCGTCCACGACAACGCCTACGCCGAGCTGGGGTTCGACGGGTGGCAGCCGCCGTCGATCCTCCAGGCCGACGGGGCCAAGGAGTGCGCCGTCGAGCTCTACTCGATGACGAAGAGCTTCTCGATGGCCGGGTGGCGCACGGCCTTCCTCGCCGGCAACGCCGAGGTGGTGCAGGCCCTCGCCAAGCTGAAGAGCTACCTCGACTACGGCACCTTCCAGCCGATCCAGATCGCCGCCACCGTCACCCTCAACGAGGCCCAGGACTTCCCGACCGAGGTGCTCGAGATCTACCAGCGCCGCCGCGACACGCTCTGCGACGGCCTCGAGCGCATGGGCTGGGACATGCCCCGTCCGAAGGGCACGATGTTCGCCTGGGCGCCGATCCCGGAGCCCTACGCCGAGATGGGCTCGGTGGAGTTCGCCTCGATGCTCGTGCGCGACGCCCAGGTGGCCCTGTCGCCGGGCGTGGGGTTCGGCCCCGGTGGCGACGGGTTCGTCCGCTTCGCACTCATCGAGAACGAGCAGCGCATCGGCCAGGCCATGCGCAACCTGAAGAAGGCGCTGCCCAAGCTGGGCTGACAACTTGCGTCGTCCATTGCTCGGCGGCAGGCCGCCGAGAGGTCAAGGGACTGGCACTGTGTTTCCGCTCTTTGCGGCTTCGCCGCCGGGCCGCGGGGCCCGAAGCTGGGTTAGGCAGGCTGGGCTGAGGCCCGGTTACGCGGGCTGGGGGGCCGGGGTGCTCTGCATGCCGGCCAGGCAGAACGCCACCGCGGCGTCGGCGATCGACTCCGCCGGCTCGCCCCGGTTGTAGATGAAGGTCTGCGCCAGCGTGGTGGCCACCCCGAGGAGTGCGTGGGCCAGCACGTCGGGGTCGGTGTCGGGGATCCGGCCCTGGGCGATGGCGTCCTTCACGTGCGTGACCAGGTCGGCCACCGCCACCTCCTGACCCCGACGCAGCGCCGGGAGGAACGTGGCCTCGGTGGCGGCGAACTGGATCAGCTTGTTGTGGTCGCGGTGGGACTCGCTGAACTCGAGCGACGCCCGCAGGCCGAGCTCGATGCGGCGGATCGGGTCGTCGACGCCTTCGATGACGGCCTTCTGCTTCCGGCGCAGGTCGTGCTGCGACTCCCGCAGGATCTCGAGGAACAGCTGTTCCTTCGAATCGAAGTACCAGTAGAAGACGCCCTTGCCCACGCCGAGGCCCTGGACGATCTCCGACACCGAGGTGGCGTGGTAGCCCTGCTCGGCGAAGCGGGCGGCGGCGAACGCCAGCAGCTGCTCGCGACGCTCCTTGCCACGTTGGGTCAGACGCTTGGCCACGGGCCGAACCGTACGGATACTTGACCGTTCGGTCAAGAATGGTCGGGTTCTCGTTCGTCGACCCGAGTTCTCGGGGACGTGCCCCTCGGGAAACACCGAGTTCACAGACCGTCCGTAGGTTGCTCGCCATGGAGACCTACGTCGTCCGCATGTGGCTGCCCGACCGCCCTGGTGCGCTCGGGCAGGTTGCCAGCCGGATCGGGGCGGTGCGCGGCGAGATCGTCGGCATCGAGATCCTCGAACGGGGCGCCGGACGGGCCGTCGACGAGCTGGTGGTCGACCTCCCGGATCCGGGCCTCGAAGACCTCCTGGTGCAGGAGATCCAACAGGTCGACGGCGTGAAGGTGGAGGAGATCCGTCCCGTCGTCGACGCCCTCCACGATCCCCGGCTCGACGCCCTCGAGACGGTGGCCATCCTCGTGGGCGCCAGCGAGCGCGACGAGCTCACCCAGGCCGTCGTGGAGCACTCCCGCCGGTCGGTGGGAGCAGCATGGTCGGCGGTGGTGTCGCTCGACGACGGGTCGGTCGTGGCGGCCGACGGTCCGGCGCCGACGGCGCCGTGGCTGGTGGCCTTCGTGGAGGGCAGCCGGTCCTCGGCCCGGGTGGCGGCGGGGGAGAGCGGTCCCGACGACGTCGTGTGGTCGCCGCTGCCGTCGGCCGGCCTGGCCCTCGTGGTCGGCCGTGACGGCGTGGCCTACCGGGCCCGGGAGCGGCGCCAGGTCGCCGCGCTGGCCCGCATCGTCGACACCCGCCTGCGGGAGATCAACCGCATCCAGAGCCTCTTGCGCCACCCGTCCCTCGGACGCTGACCAGCCCACCACACCGGTCCCACCCCCAACCCCCAAGCGCACGACCCCCGACGACACGGAAGGAGCACACGATGGCCCTGCCCTACTCGACCCCGAAAGGCGGTACCCGCGTCCCGGCCCCCAAGCCGGCCCCGAAGCTCGGGCCGGCACCGATGTCCACCTGGCGCCAGCCCACGGGCGGCGTCCGGTCGACGAGCAGCCGAGCGAGGTGATCGTCGTGGTCAGTCGGTCGCTTCCCCGTCGCTCCACCGACGGGATCGCTCCACGGCTCGCTGCCAAGCGACGTGCGTGGGAGCCACCGCCTCCGGAGCAGATACGGGGCTGAAGGTCGCATCGAGCTTCCAGTTGTCCGTGATCTCGTCCGTCGAGGTCCAGACCCCCTCCGCAAGGCCGGCGAGGTAGGCGGCCCCGAGGGCGGTGGTCTCCTGGATCACCGGGCGGGACACGGGCACCTGGAGGTGATCGGCCTGCAGTTGGAGCAGCAGGTCGTTGGCCGCGGCGCCGCCGTCGGCCTTGAGGGCCTTGATGGGATGGCCCGACGCCGTGCTCATGGCCTCCACGACGTCTCTCGTCTGGAGCGCCATCGACTCGAGCACCGCCCGCGCCAGCTGGGCCCGACCGGTGCCCCGGGTGATGCCGACGAGCGTGCCCCGCGCGTAGGGATCCCACCACGGGCTGCCGAGCCCGGTGAAGGCCGGCACGAGGAAGCAGCCCCCGGTGTCGGGGACGCTGGCGGCCAGCTCGGTGATGTCCTCGGCCCGCTCGATGATGCCGAGGCCGTCGCGCAGCCACTGGACGGCGGCGCCGGTGACGAAGATGGCTCCCTCGAGCGCGTAGGCCTTGGTGCCGTCGGCGAGGGTCCAGCCGACCGTGGTGAGGAGGCCGTCGACCGGCTCGGGGCACTCGCCGCCGACGTTCATGAGCACGAAGCTGCCGGTGCCGTAGGTGTTCTTCGTCATCCCCGGCCCCAGGCAGGCCTGGCCGAAGAGGGCGGCCTGCTGGTCGCCGGCCATGCCCGACACCGGCAGCCCGGCGGGCAGCCCGCTCGACGCCGTCGTGGTGCCGAACCGACCGCTCGAGGGTCGCACCTCGGGGAGGGCGTGGGCCGGCACGCCGAAGAGGTCGAGCAGCTCGTCGCTCCACTCGCAGGTGCGGATGTCGAGGAGCATCGTGCGGCTGGCGTTGGACGGCTCGGTGGCGAACACCCCGCCGTCGACGCCGCCGGTGAGGTTCCAGAGCACCCAGGCGTCGACGGTGCCGAGGGCCAGATCGGGCCCCACGTCCACCCCGCCCTCGGTGAGGAGCCAATGGGCCTTGGTGGCCGAGAAGTACGGGTCGAGCACGAGCCCGGTGGCGGCCCGCACGGCCGGCTCGTGGCCGGCGGCCCGCAGCTCGTCGCAGTAGGCCGCCGTGCGTCGGTCCTGCCACACGATGGCGTGGTGGAGCGGCTGGCCGGTGCGGCGATCCCACGCCACGAGCGTCTCTCGTTGGTCGGTGATCCCGATGGCGGCCACCGGCTCGTCGAGGCGGCCCAGCAGCTCCACCGCGGTGGCCTGGACAGCCGACCAGATGTCGAGCGGGTCGTGCTCCACCCACCCGGGCCGGGGGAAGTGCTGCGGGAACTCGCGGTACGCGAAGCCGGCGGCGGTGCCGTCATCGCGCAGGGCGAAGGTGCGGACGCCGGTCGTGCCGGCGTCGATGGCGAGTACCACGGACATCGGGCGGGCACCCTACCGGTATCGTCGGCCAGGGCCGGCCCGATCTCGAGGAGGCAGTGATGCGCGTCGCGATGCTCACCGGAGGAGGCGACTGCCCAGGGCTCAACGCCGTGATGCGGGCCGTGGCCCGCAAGGGCGAGCGGTTCTACGGCGACACGCTCCTCGGGTTCCAGGACGGCTGGAAGGGCGTGATCGAGAACCGCACCGTCGACCTCGACGTCGAGGCCTTCCGCGGCACCCTGCCCCGTGGCGGCACGATCATCGGCTCGTCGCGCACCAACCCCTTCAAGGTGGACGGCGGGCCCGAGGCCGTCGCCCAGGCCTTCGAGGCCAACGGGCTCGACGCCCTCATCGCCATCGGCGGGGAGGACACCCTCGGCGTGGCCCACAAGCTGGCGTCGGACGGGTTGCCGGTGGTCGGTGTGCCGAAGACGATCGACAACGACCTGTCGGCCACCGAGCTCACCTTCGGCTTCGACACCGCGGTGCAGATCTGCGTCGACGCCATCGACCGCCTCCACACCACCGCCGAGAGCCACGACCGGGTGATGGTGGTGGAGGTGATGGGTCGCCACGCCGGCCACATCGCGGCGTGGGCCGGCATCGCCGGCGGCGCCACCATCACGCTGATCCCCGAGCGCCCCTTCGACGTGGAGGCGGTGTGCGAAGCGATCCGCCACCGCCACACGAAGGGCAAGCGGCTGGCGTCGATCGTCGTCATCGCCGAGGGCGCCACGCCCAAGGAGGGGACGATGGAGCTGCAGTCGGGCGAGCTCGACGCCTTCGGCCACGTGCGCCTCGGCGGCATCGGCCAGCGCCTGGCCGAAGAGATCGAGCAGCGCACCGGCTACGAGACGCGCGTGACCACGCTCGGCCACGTGCAGCGGGGCGGCACGCCCACGGCGTTCGACCGGGTGCTCGCCACCCGCTTCGGTGTGGCCGCCATCGACGCCGTCCACGCCGGCGCCTTCGGCCACATGGTCGCCCTCCAGGCCGGCTCCATCGTGCAGGTCCCGCTGGCCGCGGCGGTCGGCGAGCTCAAGCTCGTCGACCCCGAGCTCTACGACGTAGCCGCCGTCTTCTTCGAATAGCCCGGCT
>JALYWQ010000084.1 GCA_030852625.1 Actinomycetota bacterium | reverse complement strand
TCCAGCCCATGCTGGCCGCCAGCGCCGGCGACGTGGCCGAGGCCATCGGGCTCACCGGCCCGGCGTCGGTGGAGTGGAAGCTCGACGGGGCCCGCGTCCAGGTCCATCGCCGCGGCGACGAGGTGCGGATCTTCACCCGGAACCTCAACGACGTCACCCATCGCCTCCCCGGCATCGCTCGGCTCGCGCTGGTCATGCCGTCGACCGACTTCGTGATCGACGGCGAGGTGCTCTGGGTCGACGAAGACGCCAAGCCCCAGGCGTTCCAGGACACGATGAGCGCGTTCGGCAGGGACGACGCCGCTGCCGGTGACGCCGACGAACTCCACGTGCGGTTCTTCGACGTCCTCCACGTCGACGGCGCCGACGTCATCGACGAGCCGCTCGCCGAGCGCCACACCCGGCTCGACGCGCTGGTCGGCGACCTGGCCGTGCCACGCACCTACACCGACGATGCCCACGTCGCCCGGACGGCGCTCGACGTCGCGCTCGCGGCCGGGCACGAGGGGGTGATGGTGAAGGCGCTCACCTCGGTGTACGAAGCCGGGCGGCGGGGCGGCTCGTGGCGGAAGGTGAAGCCCGTGAAGACCCTCGACCTCGTGGTGCTCGGCGCCGAGTGGGGCCATGGCCGCCGGCAGGGTTGGCTGTCGAACCTCCACCTCGGCGCCCGCGATCCCGGCGGTGGGTTCGTGATGGTCGGCAAGACGTTCAAGGGCCTCACCGACGCCCTCCTCACCTGGCAGACCGAAGCGCTCCTCGCGCGCGAGACGGGTCGCGAAGGCATCACCGTGTGGGTGCGCCCCGAGTTGGTGGTCGAGATCGCTCTCGACGGCGTGCAGACCAGCACCCGCTACCCCGGTGGCGTGGCCCTCCGGTTCGCGCGCGTGAAGGGCTACCGGACCGACAAGGACCCGGCCGACGCCGACCTCATCAGCACCGTGCAGTCGATGCGCTACGGCGCCGACAGCCACGAGGCCGGCCCCGAGTGAGGGCCGGCCTCGAGCCGTAGGTAGCGGGCTGGGTCAGCGGTTGCCGCGGTGGGCGCTGCGGCTCGGACCGACGTGGCCGGAGTACTGCCGGCTGTTCACGGGGTCGAAGCTGCTCTTGGGCGCCGGGCGCTGCGCACCCGTGGGGCCGTGGCCGGTGGACGACGATGCGCCGGCCGGCTTGGTGCCCTTCGGGGTGACGCGGCCACCGCCGGGCTGCTTGGAACGGGATGGCTTCTTCGCGGTCATGGGATGTCCTCCTCTGGTCGAGGTGCACGGACGAGCTCCAGCGAAGCAGGTGCAGATCTGGAGCTGAGTGATGCCGGCGGGGGCGGGGCCTCGGCGCCGGGCGGGCACGCGTTGGCGTGCGGTGTGCTCAAAGCTCCATGCCCCCACCGTACCCATCGGGTGACGGCACGCCACCCGATTTACGCGGCCCGCAGACGAACCAGCGCTTCCTCCAGCTTGGCGATGGCCCGGGCCCGCTTGTCGGCGGGGATCATGCCGGCTGCGACCAGGGCCGTAGGGCCGATCACGCGGAAGCCGCGCCGGGCGTTGATCGACAGCACGGACCAACGCGAGCCGACGGAGAACACCGACCCGACCGACAGCGCCGAGCCCAGCGAGAGCAACGACAGCGCCGAGCCGGCTGACCCGACCGACAGCACCGACCCGCTGCAGCCGATCGACAGCACCGAGCCGACGGAACCGATCGACAGCACCGAGCCGGCCGAGCCGATCGAGAGCAGCGCGTCCTCCGACCAGAGGGACCACTTGCTCCCCATCAGCCGGCCAACCGGGCCTTCACGAGCTCGGCCACCGCCTTGCCGTCGGCTCGGCCGGCGACCTTGGCGTTGACGGCCTTCATGGCCGCACCCATGTCCTTCGGCGACGAGAAGCCACCCTCGGCGATGGTCTCGGCCACGAGGGATTCGAGCTCCGCCGGGTCGAGGGCCTTCGGGAGGTACCGCGCCAGCACGTCGTAGGACGCCCGCTCCGCCGCCGCGGACTCGGCCCGGCCAGCACCCTCGAAGGCCTCGGCGGCCTCCTCGTGCTTGCGGGCGGCCTTGGCGATCACCGCGACCACGTCGTCGTCGGACAGCTCCGCGGCCGCGTCGCCGGCCACCGAGGCCTCCATGACCGCGGCCAGGGCCAGGCGCAGGGCGCCGGTGGTGACGGTGTCGCGCTCCTTCATCGCAGCGGTGAGATCGGCGCGCAGCTTCTCGGCGAGCATGGGTCCTCCTCGGGTCGTCTCCACCGTGCCAGATCCCAGCGTCCGCAAACGACCAGAAAGGGCCGAATGGCCCATGGGCAGCGGCCCGGGCGGGGTCGACACTGCAGACACGGGCCATCCGCCGCCCGCCTCTACCTCAGGTGGTCCTGCTGTGTTCGACGTCCATCGCCTTCCCTCCTCGATCGTTGCTGCCACCTTCGCCCTCTCGGGCATCGTGGCCGGCACGGGCGTCACCTCCGTGGCTCTCGGCGCCGGGCAGGGCTCCTCCGTCCCGTGTCCCGACGTGGACGACGACAAGCCGGCCGGTGACATCCTCGATTGCGTCGGTCCGTCGACGGCGTTCATCGAGACGCCGACCTCGTCCGGCAGCGGGCTCGTGCTCGCCGACGGCTACGTGCTCACCAACGCGCACGTGGTGGATCCCTTCGAGAAGGTCGATCTCACGATCCAGGGCGAGAAGCTCACCGACGTGCCGGTGATCGGCGTCGACCTCTTCAAGGACATCGCCGTGCTCGGGCCGGTCGAGACCGACGCCGAACCGGTGGAGCTCGTCGACCCCAGCCACCTCGAGAAGGGCGCCGACCTGTTCCTCGTGGGCTACCCGGGCCAGGCCAACGACGAGGACCTCGAAGCCACCGTGGCCGACGGCATCCTCTCCCGCACCCGCACCAGCAAGACCTTCGGCCTCACCTATCTGCAGACCGACGCGTCGATCGGTGGCGGCCAGTCCGGCGGCGCCCTCGTCGACATCGACGGCAACATCGTGGGCATCTCGAGCCTGCGCTTCGCCGAGAACTTCGCCCTCGCCCTCTCGAGCGCCGACGCCCAGCTGGCCGTCGACCAGATCCTCGCCGGCAAGGGCACGGCGAACGCCAGCTGGCCCGGGGGCGTTCCGGCCACCAACAACGCAGTGGCCCTCACCGACGACTACAGCGCCGGCATGCTGGCCTTCGAGTCGGCCCCGGAGGACCGCACCGTCGACGTCACGATGCCCGCCGATCAGCCGATCATCCTCCTGTCGACCACCGTCGAAGAGGACGAGCCGTTGGAGTTCGGGGCCAACCTCCTGGCGGTCGGCGCCGAGGAGGCCGGGGTGCCCTACTCGCAGATCGCCGGCGTCCAGCTCAGCCCGGAGGAGGAGCGCGAGATCCTCATGGAGGAGCTCGGCGAGGACGAGGTGACCCTCGCCTACAAGTCGGCTCCCGGGCAGTTCCAGTTCAAGATCCCCGCCGGCGAGCACTTCGTGCTCGTGCTGCTCACCAACCGCGAGGGCGGCACCACCGTCCCGGTGACCACCAGCCTCCCCGCTGCCTACCTCAGCCCGGACGCGGTGCAGACGGTGAACGTCGGTGACGAGATCGACGGCACCGTCACCTCGCTGATGCCCTACGACGCCTTCGAGATGCACCTCGACGAGGGACAGTCGGTGCAGATCTACGCCGGGTCCCCGTCGGGCGACATGGCCGTGATGATCACCGAGCCCGGCCAGGACCCCGAGGACGCCACCGAGTTCGACGACAGCCGGGCCGGCCTCTACGGCGTCGACGTCGACGAGACCTACGAGGCGCCGGCCACGGGTACCTACCGCATCGAGGTCGGCACGATGGAGGACATCGGCACCGGTTACCGCTTCTCGATCACCGCCGCCTGAGTCGGGCGGTGACGGGGCTCAGGTCCCGGTGAAGTTGGGCTTGCGCTTCTCGAGGAAGGCCTTCGGTCCTTCCCGGGCGTCCTTGCTCGACATGACCTCCATGCCGAGCTCGAGCTCCCGCGTGAAGGCGTCGGCCTCCTTCAGCTCGAGGTTCTCGACCACCGACGCCTTGATGTTGCGCACCGCCAGCGGGCCGTTGGCGGCCAGCCGGTCGGCCAGCTCCCGAGCCCGGGCCAGCGCACCGCCCTTCGGGGTGACGTGGCCGACCAGCCCGATCTCGTACGCCCGCTGCCCGGTGATGGGATCGCCGACGATCAGCATGTCCATGGCCACCGTGTAGGGGATCTGCCGCGGCAGGCGGATGGTCGACGCCGACATCGGGAAAAGACCCCGCTGCACCTCCGACACCGCCAGCTGCGCGTCCTCGGCGGCCACCCGGATGTCGAAGGCCTGGAGGATCTCCATGCCACCGGCGTAGCAGTACCCCTCGACCGCGGCGACGATCGGCTTCTTCACGTAGTGGTCCTTCAGGAACCCCTTGTAGATCAGGGAGAAGTCCTGCTGGATGCGCTCCTCCCACTCGTTCTCGGGCGGCTGGCCGGAGATGAGCGCGCCCACGAGCCGATCGAGGTCGGCGCCGGCCGAGAAGTTGCCGCCGGCCCCCGTCATGATGGCCACCCGCAACTCCGGGTCGCTGTCGAGCAGGTCCCAGGCGTCGCAGAGGCGCACGAGCACCTCGGGGTTGAAGGCGTTGCGCTTCTCGGGCCGGTTCAGGGTGATGGTGAGGACGTGACCGTCGCGCTCGACGAGCACCGCAGGATCTGACATGCCGTCAGGTCTAGCGCGAGGAGGCCTCCACGGGCACGAGCTTGCCGGTGTCGAGGTGGAGGACGAAGGCACCGACCACCACGCCGTCGGCGATCAGCGGGTTGCGGCGCACGCGCTCCGCGTCGGCGAGGACCGTCGCTTCCTGATCCTCGATGGCCAGCGGATCGAACCCCGGGTGCTCGGTGCCGGTGGCCTCCTGCACCGCGGCGACGAGCGCATCGGCGGCGTTCGAGGCCAGCGCGCAGTTCGTGTGCTGCACGACCGCGATGCGCGTCACCCCGAGGGTGGCCACGGCGAGCGCCAGCGACCGGATGGCGTCGTCGGTGACGCGGGCGCCGGCGTTGCGGAGGATCTTGGCGTCGCCGGGCACGAGACCGAAGACCGCCAGCGGATCGATCCGGCTGTCGATGCAAGTGAGGATGGCCAGGCCGCGTGCCGCCACGCCGGTGGGCGGGATGTCGTGGTCGGCGACGTAGGCGGCGTTGGCCTCGAGGAGGTCGGCGAAGGGCGTGAGCGGCACGACCCCATCCGAGCAGGCCTGGCTCCCCCGTCGCCAACCCGTGAGGCCGTCGGACGTGGCAGCATCCGGCCCATGGCGAACTTCGGACCCGAGACCACCACCGACGAGGTGCTCGACGGCATCGACCTCAGCGGCAAGCGCTACCTCGTGACCGGCGCGTCGGCCGGCCTGGGCGAGGAGACCACCCGGGCCATCGCGGCCCACGGCGGCGCGGTGCTGATGGCGGTGCGCGACCTGGACAAGGGTGAGGCCGTCCGCCAGAAGATCCTGGGCCAGGTTCCCGGCGCCGACCTGGAGGTGCGCCGGCTCGACCTGGCGTCGTTCGACAGCATCCGGGGCTTCGGGGAGGGCTTCCTCGCCAACAACGATCGCCTCGACTGCCTCATCGGCAACGCCGGGATCATGGCCTGCCCCCACTGGACCACCGAGGACGGCTGGGAGGTGCAGTTCGGCACCAACCACCTCGGTCACTTCCTGCTCTTCAACCTCATCGCGCCGGCGCTCGTCGCCAACGGCTCGTCGAAGGTGGTGCTGCTCAGCTCAGCCGGTCACCGCTTCAGCGACGTCGACCTCGACGACCCCAACTTCGAGCAGACCGAGTACGACGCGTGGGTGGCGTACGGGCGGGCCAAGACCGCCAACGTCCTGTGCGCCGTCGGGATCGACGACCGGTTCAAGGACCAAGGGGTACGAGCCAACGCCCTCCATCCGGGCGGCATCGTCACCGAGCTCGGCCGCCACCTCACCGAGGAGACGATGGGACAGCTGCGGAGCGCCACCAAGGCCGCCGCCACCGCCGAGCCGACCAAGGCGGTGTGGAAGTCGATCCCCGCCGGCGCCGCCACCACCGTCTACGTGGCGTGCCATCCCGACGCCGAGGGCATCGGCGGCGGCTACTTCGAGGACTGCCACCTCGCCGGCACCTCGGCCGACCCGTCGTCGCGCAGCGGCGTGCGCAGCTACGCCCTCGACCGGGCCTCGGCCGACCGCCTGTGGGACAAGAGCCTCGAGTGGGTCGGATTGGCGGCGAACTGATGCGCTTCACCTATGCGGAGGCGATGACCGATCCCTCCTTCTACCTGCCCCTCGCCCAGGCCGCCGACGAGGCGGGGTACGACGGGTTCCTCGTGCCCGACTCGGTCGTCTACCCCTTCGAGTCCGACGCCACCTATCCGTACACGCCGGACGGGAACCGGGAGTTCATCCTCGACAAGGCCTTCCTCGAGCCGTTCTCGATCATCCCGGCGATGGGGGCGGTCACCGAGCGCATCCGCTTCGTGATCTCGGTGTTGAAGCTCACGATCCGCCACCCCGTGCTCGTCGCCAAGCAGGCGGCGTCGACGGCCGTGCTCACCAACGACCGCCTCAGCCTCGGTGTGGGCACCAGCCCGTGGCCCGAGGACTACGCCGCCACCGGCGTGCCGTTCGAGCGTCGGGGCAAGCGGGCCGACGAGATGATCGACATCATGCGGGGCCTCTTCACCGGCGACTGGTTCGAGTTCCACGGTGAGCTCTTCGACGTGCCGAAGCTGCGGCAGTGCCCGGCTCCCGCGGTGCCGATCCCGATCCTCATCGGCGGCCACGCCGAACCGGCGCTCAAGCGCGCCGCCACCCGGGGCGACGGCTGGATCCACGGCGGCGGCGACCCCGCCGAGCTCCCCGGCCTCATCGAGCGGCTGCACCAGCTCCGCCGGGAAGCCGGGAAGGAGGGCGACCCGTTCGAGATCCACGTCATCTCGATGGACGCCTTCTCGGTCGACGGCATCCGCCGCCTGGAGGAGCTCGGCGTCACCGACGTGATCGTGGGGTTCCGGTGGACCTACGAGGTGGGCCCCGACACCGAGTCGCTGCAGAAGAAGCTCGACAACCTCCGGCGCTACGCCGACACGGTCATCGCGGCCACTCGCTGACCACGAAGTACTCGCTCATGGTGGTGCTGCGGAGGCGGTCGATGTCGAGGCAGCCCTCCACGCTCGCCATCATCCGGGCGATGTGCTCGTTGCATCGCCGTGGGTCGCCGTCGGCGTTGAAGAACAACATGGGGTCGGCCACGTGGGCCGCCGACGGCCAGCCCTCCTCCACGATGCCGTGGATCTCCGGCGCGCCCGGCGTGATGGCCCGCACCACCTCGTTGCGCACGTAGCGGGTGCGGGGTTGCAGCTCGCCCGACACCGGCGACTGCGTGCCGTGCCACCGGCGGATCCACTCGTCCTCGTCGAGCCCGGCAGGGCGATGGATGGTGGCGACGGTGAGCACGCCCGGCGAACGTTCACCATCCGGCCAGGATCGGGCCGGTGCGTGCGGCGTGGTGCCGTAGTCGTCGTAGAGCGACTCGAGCACGCGGTAGCCGGCCACGTCGGACACGCCCGGCAGGCCGAGCACCCCCTCGATCGGACCGCGCTTGTCGTAGGAGTCGACCCACAACGACACCTCGGCATTCACCACCGGTTCGCCGTCGGGCGCCGGCGCCGGACTCGGCGCGGCAGCGGCCTCGGTGTCGTGCACGTTCACGGTGAGCCGTCGAACGCCGAGCCCGAGCAGATCGCCTGCCGTCTCACCGAGGAGGTCGTCCCGTAGTGCGTCGCCGCGAGCGGGCAGGTCGGCGGCCGGACCGTCGTCCCAGAGCAGGTAGACGAGCTTCTCCACTAGACGGCGTCGACGACCGACGCGATGGCCACGAAGTGGCACACCACCGCGGCCACCACGAGCACGTGCCACACCTCGTGGTAGCCGAACACCCGCGGGAAGGGGTCGGGCCAGTGGGTCATCAGCGTGATGGCGCCGATGGTGAAGAGGACACCGCCGACGGCGATGAGGACCAGCTCGGCCACCGACAGGTTCCGGACGAGGGCCGGACCAGCCAGGACGGAGATCCACCCGAGCACGATGTAGAGGGCGCCACGGACCACCCGGGATCGACCGCCGTCGCTGAAGGCCAGCACGGCGCCGAGCACCGCGCCGAGCCAGGCCACCACGAGCATGGTGGGGCCCACCCAACCCTTGATGGCGACGAGGCACAACGGGGTGTAGCTGCCGGCGATCATCACGAAGATCGTGGCGTGGTCGAGCCGCTGCATCCGCCGCCGCCACTCCTGTGACCAGCGGCCCCGGTGGTAGATGCCGCTCACGCCGAAGAGGGCGACGAGGCCCACGGCGTACACCACCGCGCCCACCCTCGCCGCCGTGCCGTCGGCCAGGCTGATGACGACGATCCCGGCCGGGATGGCGAGGAAGAAGCACACCAGGTGGAGCCAGCCCCGGAGCAGGGGCTTGGTGAAGACGGCTTCGACCACCGCGCGCACGGGCTGGGTGTCCACGAGAGCAGGCTAGGGCCGAACGACCCCGGAACTGACGCGGCGGCCGGTACCGTCGGGGCCCATGAGCCGGTCGCACCTCCGGCGGGCCGGAGCATCTGTGGCGATGCTGGTCCTCGCGGCCTGCGCCCGGGGGGCCGACGACCCGGTGCTCACCGGCGACCTCAGCGCGCTGGGCCCTGCTTCGTCGACGACTGCGCTTCCCACGACGACCACCGAGCCGGCTCCGACCACCACCACGCCGCCGACCACCGTCGCAGCCCCGGCCCCCACCACGTCCACCAGCGACGCCCCCCGGCCGGTCGTCGATCCGGCCGTGCGGCTGGGAGCCGGGCAGGCGTGGGTGCCCTACGCCGACGCTGGCGGGGTGGTGCTCCTCCATCCGTCGAACGTCGTGGAGTGGATCGGGTTCCACGAGTCGGCCCACGACGGCGCCCGCGTGCAGTCGCCGCTGCCCAGCGCCGTGCGGCACGCCGTGCTCGAGTCCCGTGACCGCGGCACCGGTGGCGCCACCGCGGCCGACATCGTCGTCCAGCCCGGCACGCCGATCCGGGCCCCCGTGACGGGGGTGGTGAAGCGAGGCGGCGGCTACACCCTCTACTGCGACACGCCCGATGAGTACGTGGTGATCACACCCGACGCCCAGCCCGCGTGGGAGGTGAAGATCCTCCACATGAACGGGGTGCGGGTGGCCAAGGGCCAGCGGGTCGAGGCCGGCGTGACGGAGATCGCCCAGCAGGCCCACCTGCTCCCGTTCCGGTCCCAGGTGGACGAGGTCCGCCGCTACGACCCTGCGTGGCCTCACGTGCACGTGGAGGTGGTCGACCCCAGCATCCCGGATCGACCGACCCCCGGCGCTGGCTGCTGACGGCCGGACCGCGAAACACCCGCCGCAAGCCGAACGTCGGCGGGCATGATGCTCCAGTGCCCCCCGCCTCCCGCCGCGCCGACGCCGTGGCCGGGGTGCGGTCGATCCTGCCCATGCTCGTCGGCGTCATCCCGTTCGGCCTGGTGGCGGGGGCCACCCCCGTCACCACCGGGCTGGGCGGCGAGACCTCGATCGGGCTCTCGGCCATCGTGTTCGCGGGCGCCTCGCAGCTGGCGGCGGCCGACTCCCTCGCCGCCGGCGGCGGCGCCCTCGTGGCGGTGATCGCAGCCTGCACGATCAACCTCCGGCTGCTCCTCTACTCCGCATCCCTCGCCCCCCACCTGGCCCGGGTCCCCATGCGGAAGCGGCTGCTGGTCGGCTACCTCCTCACCGACCAGGCCTACGCGGTGAGCATCGCCCGGTGGACCCAGGAGGACCAGGCCAGCGCGTCGGGCGGCCCGCCGCCACCATCGGACGAGCGGCGGCTGGCCTTCTACTTCGGCGCCGCCTTCACGCTCTGGGCCAACTGGCAGGTGTGCACCATCGTCGGCGTGCTCATCGGCTCTGCGGTGCCGGAGTCGCTGCCGCTCGACTTCGCCGTGCCCCTCGTGTTCCTCGTGCTGCTCGTGCCGGCCATCACCTCGAGGCCGGCGGTGGTCGCCGCGCTCGTCGGCGGCTTCACGGCCCTGATCGCGGCGGAGTACGGGCCCAGCCACCTCGAGGTGCTGTTCGGCGCCATCGCCGGCATCGCCGCCGGGGCCTACGCCGAGGCCGTGCTCGACCGGCGAGCCGGTCGTGGCGCGGTCGACGAGACACCGTTGCCGCCCGATCCGGAACCGACGCTGTGACGGCCCGCATCTGGGTGGCCATCATCCTGAGCGGCATCGGCACCTACGCCATGCGGGCGTCGTTCCTCGTGTTCGCCCACCGCCTGGCCGACGTGCCACCGGGCGTGCAGCGCCTCCTGCGCCAGATCCCGCCGGCCGCGCTGGCGTCGATCGTCGTGCCCGCGCTGCTGCGCCCGCACGGCTCGATCGACCTGTTCCAGGCCCGCTTCCTCGGCGGCGTGCTCGCCGCGGTCGTCGCCTGGCGGACGCGCAACATCGCCCTCACCCTCGTGGTGGGCATCGGCGTCGTCATGCTCCTCGACGCCCTCTAGCAACGTCTGTGTTGACTGGGACCCGCATGCCGGGCCTCAGCCAACACAGACGTTGGTTGTTCAGGCTTGCTGCAGGGTCTGGAGGCGCTCGGTGGCGTCCAGGTACTCCTCGACCCAGCGCTGGATCACCGCGGCCGACTTCTCGACCTTCTGGAACTGGCCCACGACCTGGCCGACGGGGTTGAAGGCCACGTCGACGGTCTGGTCGGGCCAGCGGTGGGTGGCCGACACCGCGATGCCCGACACCATGTACTGCAGCGGCATGCCGAGGGGCTCCGGGTTGCCGGGCGTCTCCCACGCGTCGGTCCAGTCGTTCTTCAGCATGCGGCACGGCTTGCCGGTGAACGACCGGCTGCGGACGGTGTCGCGCGACGAGGCCTCGATGTAGGCCTTCTGCTGCACCGGGGTGTTCTCCGACTCCTCCACCATCAGCCACTGCGAACCCGACCAGGCGCCCTGGCAGCCGAGGGCCAGCGCGGCGGCGATCTGGGCGCCGGAGCCGATGCCCCCGGCGGCGAGCACCGGGCGGGGCGCCACCGCAGCGACCACCTGGGGCCACAGCACGATCGAGCCGACCTCGCCGCAGTGACCGCCGCCCTCGCCGCCCTGGGCGATGATGATGTCGACGTCGGCCTCGGCGTGCTTCAACGCCTGGTAGGGCGAGCCGCACAGCGCGGCCACCTTGCGGCCGGCGTCGTGGATCAGCTGGATCATGTCGGCCGGCGGCGTGCCGAGGGCGTTGGCGATGAGCGTCATCTTCGGATGGCGCAGCGCGATCTCCACCTGCGGGGTGGCGGTGGCCTCGGTCCAGCCGAGCAGCTGCAACGAGTTGTCGCCCTCTTCCGGCGGGGGGAGCGGCACGCCGTGGTCGGTCATCAGCTTCCGGGCGAAGTCGAGGTGACCCTGCGGGACCATGTCCTGCAGCATCTTGGTGAGGTCGTCGGCCGACATGTCGGCGTCCATGCCCTCGTACTTGTTCGGGATGACGATGTCGACACCGTAGGTGTGGTCACCGATGTGCTCGTCGATCCAGTTGAGCTCGATCTCGAGCTGCTCCGGGCTGAACCCCACCGCGCCGAGCACGCCGAAGCCGCCGGCCTTGCTCACCGCGACGACGACGTCGCGGCAGTGGGTGAAGGCGAAGATCGGGAACTCGATGCCGAGGTCGTCGCAGATCTGGGTGTGCATGTCAGGGCCTCAGTTCGACGCGAGGGGCTTGGTGGGCGTGAAGCGGATGGGCATGGTCTTGATGCCGCTCACGAAGTCGGAGTGGAGGAAGGCCGGCGGGGCAGCCAGCTCGATGTCGGGGAGGCGGTCGACCAGCTGGCGCATGGTGGCCTTGATCTCGGCCTTGGCCAGCGATGCGCCGAGGCAGTAGTGCTCGCCGCCTCCGCCGAACGTGACGTGGTCGTTGGGCGTGCGGGTGACGTCGAAGCTGTGCGGGTCGTCGAACACCTCCTCGTCGCGGTTGGCCGACGCGTAGTAGAGGACGACCTTGTCGCCGGCCTTGATGGGAACGCCGCGCACCTCGGCATCGACCCGGGCCGTGCGGCGGAAGTTGTGGATCGAGGTTCCCCACCGGAGCATCTCGTCGACGGCGGTGTCCCAGAGCGACGGGTCCTTGCGGAGCAGCTCGGCCTGGTCGGGGTGCTCGATGAGGGCGAGCATCGAGTGGTTGATCAGGTTCCGGGTGGTCTCGTTGCCGGCCACGATCAGGGTGATGAAGAAGAGGTTCAGCTCGGCGTCGTCGAGCCGCTCGCCGTCGACCTCGGCCTGCACGAGCGCCGTCATGATGTCGTCGCGCGGGTTGACCCGGCGGTCGGCCGCCACCTGATCGCACAGCATGTAGACCTCCATCGCGGCGGCCTCGCCACCACCGGGGATCGCCACGTAGTCGGGATCGTCGAACGACCCGATCAGCTGGTTGGAGATCTCGAACATCCGGGGCCACACCTCGGGCTCCAGGCCGATCATCTCGCAGATCATCTGCACCGGGACCTGGGCGGCGATCTCGGAGACGAACTCCACCTCGCCCTTCTCGCACACCTCGTCGACGACGATGGCGGCCCGCCGCTCGATCTCGTCGACGAGCATCCGGATCATCCGCGGGGTGAAGCCCTTCGACACCAGCCGGCGATAGCGGTTGTGCTTCGGCGGATCCATGTTGAGGATCGTGAGGCGGAGCTGGGCCAGCGCCTCCTCGTCCTGGGTGGGGATGAAGGTGCCGCCGAGCTCGGAGGAGTACGTGGCGCTGTCGTGCGACAGCGCGCGCACGTCGGCGTGCCGGGTGATGGCCCAGAACCCGGTGTCGTTCGGCTCGGGGTGCCAGAACACCGGCGCCTCGCGGCGCAACAGGTCGAACTGGGCGTGGGCGGCGTCGGGTCCCTGGCCCCAGGTGCCCGCCAGCAGGTCGATGTGGTCGAGCGTCAGGTCGGTCATCACTCCCCCTTGGTGAGGTACCGAACCTAACGACCCGTCAGATCACAGTCAAACGATCGTTTGGGAGCTCGTCTGGGCTACCGAAAGACGAGACGGACGATCTTCTCGACGAGCGGCTTGTAGGGCGGGTACAGGAGCTTGAGATCGGGCCGGGTGGGCTTGTGCATCACGCTCTTGAAGTGGCTGAAGACGTCGAAGCCGGCCTTGCCGTGGTACGCCCCCATGCCGCTCTCCCCCACGCCGCCGAACGGCAGGTCGGGGGTGGCGATGTGCATGAGCACCTGGTTCACGCAGACTCCGCCGCTCGAGGTGCCGTTGACCATGTCGTCGACGACCGAGTCCTTGCCGGCGAACACGTAGAGGGCGAGCGGCTTCTCCCGCTCGTTGACGAACGCCTTGGCCTCGGTCGGCCCGTCGACCTCGAGCACCGGCAGGATCGGACCGAAGATCTCCTGCTGCATGATCGGGCTGTCGAGAGGCGGATCGATG
>JALYWQ010000069.1 GCA_030852625.1 Actinomycetota bacterium | reverse complement strand
GCATGCGGGCGCTGGCGTTCGTCGACGAGGGGACGCTGCGGCTCCAGTCGTACAACGAGCGCGACGTCACGGTCGGCTGGCCCGAGCTGGCGTCACTGCCCTCCGCGCTGCCCGTCGGTCAGGCGCTGCTCGACGGCGAGCTCGTGGCCACCGACGCCGAGGGGCGGCCGAGCTTCAACCGGCTCCAGCAGCGCATGCACGTCGCCAACCCCGCCGAGGCGGCGCGTCGGGCCGCCGACGTCCCGGTCACCTACGTGGTGTTCGACCTGCTCCACCTCGACGGCCACAGCCTCCTCGGTCACCCGCTGGCCGACCGCCGCCGGCTGCTCGACCAGGTGCTCGAGCCCGCGGTGTCGTGGCGGGTGTCGCCGATGCACGACGAGGGCGAGGTGCTCCTCGAGGCGGCGCGGGAGCGCGGGCTGGAAGGCGTCGTCGCCAAGCGGATCGACTCGACCTACGAGCCCGGCGCCCGCACCCGGAACTGGAGGAAGGTGAAGGTGCGGCTCGAGCAGGAGTTCGTCGTCGGCGGATGGCTCCCCGGCGAGGGAACCCGCAGCGGTCGGCTCGGGGCGCTCCTCGTCGGCTACCACGACGCGCCCGGCGACGGCGGTCCACTGCGCTACTGCGGACGGGTGGGGACGGGGTTCAAGGAGGCCGAGCTCCAGCGGCTCGCCGCCCTCTTCGCCCCGCTGGCCACCGACGAGTGCCCGTTCGATCCGAAGCCACCCCGGCCCGACATCGCTCGGGGGGCGACCTGGCTCCGGCCCGAGATCGTCGTCCAGGTCGCGTACGGCGAGTGGACGCCCGACGACCGGCTGCGCCACCCCGCCTACCTCGGCCAGCGCACCGACAAGGCCGCCGCCGACGTCACCAAGGACCCGTAACGGTCGAGCTGATGCTTGCTCCGGTCGTCGCTCCGCTCCTCGCCTCCGCAAGTGCCCTACGCAACGGCCTGCGGCCGTAGTGCTCCGGGCCGGTCCCGGTTCGCCTCCGCGCTGTTGAGCACGTGGTCCTTGCGGGGGTCAGCGGCCGGTGTGGCCGAACCCGCCGCCGCCTCGTTCGCTGTCCGGCAACGACTCGACTGGTTCCCAGGCCACGTGGGCGACGGCCTGAACCACGAGCTGGGCGATCCGATCGCCGCGGCTGATGTGGAACGGCTCGGACGGATCGAGGTTCACGAGCAGGACCTTGAGCTCGTCGCGGTACCCGCTGTCGATGAGACCCGGCGTGTTGAGGCACGTGACGCCGTGCTTCAGGGCCAGGCCGCTGCGGGGCTGGACGAAGCCGGCGTACCCCTCGGGCAGGGCGAACGCGATCCCGGTGGGGACGAGGGCCCGTCCACCGGCGGGCAGGAGCGTGACGTCCTCCCGGGCCAGCAGGTCGAGCCCGGCGTCACCCGGCTTGGCGTAGGCCGGCAGCGGCAGATCGGGGTCGAGCCGGACGACGGGCACGGGCAGCGCGGTCACGGAAGTCACCCTGTCACACCCCCACCGATACCCTGCGCCGGTGCTCGTCTGGATGGACCTCGAGATGACCGGGCTGGACCCGGCGACCTGCGTGATCGTGGAGATCGCCACGATCGTCACCGACGACGAGCTGAACGTCGTCGCCGAGGGTCCCGACCTGGTGGTGCACCAGCCGCCCGAAGCGCTCACGGACCTGGACGAGGTCGTGCGCACGATGCACACCTCGTCCGGGTTGCTCACCGCCATCGCCGAGTCGACCGTCACCCTCGAGGAGGCCGGTCGCCGCACGCTCGAGTTCATCAAGGAGCACGTGCCCGAGCCCCGCACGGTGCCGCTGTGCGGCAACTCGATCGGCACCGATCGGCGGTTCCTGGCCATCTACCTGCCCGACATCGAGAACCACCTGCACTACCGGTCGGTCGACGTCTCCACGATCAAGGAGCTCACCCGGCGGTGGTACCCCGGTGCGCTCGACGCCGTGCCGCGGAAGGCCACCGCCCACCGGGCCCTCGACGACATCCGGGAGTCGATCGAGGAGCTGCGGTGGTACCGGGCCAACGTCTTCAAGCCGGCACCTGAGCCCACCGAGGCCCCCACCTGAGCTCAGCGAGTCGTCATTGACCGCGCGGTCAAGATAGGTTCGGCGGCAGTGGATCCGGCCTCGGGGAAGCGGCCCAGCCGCCAGGAGAAGGAGCCGGCCTCCTCGGCGATCACCGAGGTGGCGCCCAACATCCTGCGGTCGCAGCTCCCGATCTTCCTCCCCGGCCTCGGTCATGTGAACTGCTACCTGCTCGAGGACGAGCGGGGCGTGGCGGTCGTCGACCCGGGCCTGCCGGGCCCGCAGTCGTGGCGTGCACTCGTGCAGCGGCTGAAGTCGGCCGGCTACCGGCCGAAGGACGTCCACACCGTCGTCGTCACCCACTCCCACCCCGACCACTTCGGCGGCGCCGGGCGGCTGCGGGACAAGTTCGGCGCCGAGGTCATCAGCCACCGGAGCTTCCGAACGTTCTTCGACCTGGCCGAGGACGACACCGTCGACGACCTCGCCGAGGCCGACGGATCCGCCGTCGATCCCCACGCGGGACACGACCACGCGGCACACGGACACGACCACGCGGCCCACGACCACGCCGACCCGGCGCCGGTCGAGCCCGGGAGCGAGCCGGTGTCCCGCATGCCGCGAGCCCCGTGGAGCCCGGTGCCGTGGCGCACCGACGGCCAGCGGCTGCGCCCGCCGTTCAAGGCCCGCATGCGCATGCAGATGATGCGCAGGATCGCCAGCGGCTTCATCCGCACCCCGAAGCCGACCCGCCGGGTGGAGGACTCCGAAGTGATCCGGCTGGCCGGCCGGGAGTGGATCTCGATCCACACGCCGGGCCACACCAACGACCACCTCTGCCTGTTCGATCCCGCCGAGGGCGTGATGCTCTCCGGTGACCACGTGCTGCCCACGATCACCCCGCACATCTCGGGCATGGTGGGCGGCGACGATCCCCTCAACGAGTTCTTCCGGTCGCTCGAGAAGGTGGCCG
>JALYWQ010000041.1 GCA_030852625.1 Actinomycetota bacterium | reverse complement strand
GGGCCACGCCGGGGAGGATGCTCCCGGTGCGGTGGCGCACGACACCGGCGACCTCGGCGTCGGCCATCGAGCTCTCCATGAGCGCGGCGACCGCCTCGTAGATGGCGACGTCGACCTCCTGGCCCCGGCCGCTCGTGTTGCGCTCGTTGAGGGCCGCGAGGGTGCCGATCACGGCGAACAGCGCGGCGAGCGAATCACCGAGGCTGATGCCCGCTCTCGACGAGGGGCGATCGGGCTCGCCGGTGGTGTGGCGGACCCCACCCATGGCCTCGCCGATCGAGCCGAACCCCGCATCGGCCGACATCGGACCCGTCTGGCCGAACCCCGACACGTGCACCATCACCAACTTCGGGTTGCGGGCTGACAGCGCGACGTAGCCGAGATCCCACTCGTCGAGGCGACCGGGCCGGAAGTTCTCGAGCACGACGTCGACGTTCTCGACCATCCGCCGGACCAGCTCACGGCCGTCGGGATGGCGGAGGTCGATGGCCACCGACTGCTTGTTCCTGGCGATGGCCGGCCACCAGAGGCTGTCACCATCACGGGTGATGCCCCAGGCCCGCATGGCGTCGCCCTCCCCCGGGGTCTCGACCTTGACCACCTCGGCCCCGTAGTCGCCGAGGAGCTGCCCGGCGAACGGCCCCGCGATGAAGCTCCCGAGCTCGAGCACGCGCACACCGTCGAGGGGACCAGTCACGGCCAGCGAGCGTATGCAACCATGCAGGCGTCACCCGAACCCGAGGACACGCCGATGACCACCCCCGACCGCTTCGAGTACCAGGGCATCAACCACCTGGCCCTCGTGTGCCGCGACATGGAACGCACCGTCGACTTCTACACCAACGTCCTCGGGATGCCGCTGATCAAGACCATCGAGCTGCCGGCCAGGATGGGCCAGCACTTCTTCTTCGACTGCGGCGGTGGCGATGCCCTCGCCTTCTTCTGGTTCCCCAACGCACCTGAGCCGGCACCCGGCATCTCGGCGCCGGCGGCCCGCCCCGACCAGGGCGACCTCACCAGCGCCATCGGTTCGATGAACCACGTGGCGTTCAACGTGGCCCCGGAGCACATCGAGGCCTACCGCGAGCGGCTGATCGCCGCCGGCGTGGAGTGCACCGAGGTGGCCAACCACGACGACAGCGAGTGGGGCATCAGCAAGGACGTCCACCCTGGCGTGTTCGTCCGCTCGGTGTACTTCCAGGACCCGGACGGGATCCTCCTCGAGCTGGCCGCGTGGACCCGCGAGATCGGCGGCCCCGAGGACACCAAGATCGCCCCCCAGCGTGCCGACCAGTTGTCGGGCCTGGCCTGAGGCCTACCGCGCCGGTCTCGAGGAGCCGCTCGACCCCCGAGCGGACCCTCTTCGCTGCTTCCTCCACCAGCGTCGGCCCTCGCTGGAGCGGGACCAGGCGACGGCCACGGCGAGGAGACCCGCCACGGCCAGGCACAGGAAGAGCACGACAGCGGGGTCCTGATCGCTCGTGGGCCGGACGGGGTCGCGTTGGGCCTGGTCGACGGCACCCTTGCGTACCGTGGTCGAGGCCTCGATCGACGACGTCGAGCTGACCCCGACGCTGCTCCCACCACCGGCCCTCGCTCCCTCCGCTGAGCCCTCGCTCGCGGCGCCGGCACCGCCGGCGAGGGGGTGGTTCCGGGGCACGCTGTAGTTCGACGGAACGAAACCACTGCCGCCGCTACCGCTCGCCTCGAGCACGAGGTAGGCGAAGCTCCCCCCAGCGCTGGCGCCGGCCACCACGATCCCGTGCTCCCCGTTGAGGAGGTCATCCGGCATCCGGACATCGGTGGCGAACGAACCGTCGCCAGATGCAATGGGAGTGCCGAGCAGCACCTCTTCCGGGAACAGCACGACGTAGATCTCCCCGCCGGGCCTGAACCGGGTGCCCGAGACGCGCAGCACCTGGCCGGGCCGGATCGCCGACGTCGACAACCGGGCCTCGGCCGGGGGGCCCGACACGGTGATGTAGATCGAAAAGGACGCATACTTCCCGTCAGCGTCGATGGTGGTGATCTTGACGCCCTTCGATCCGTCGCTGGTACCCGGCGGGATCTGCACGTCCTGCGCGAAGGTGCCATCGGCGCCGACGGCGAACTCGCCGAGCCGCACTCCGTCGCCGAACAGGTCGATGAGCACCGGAGCGCCGGGCTGCAACCCGCTGCCGGTGGCGGTGATGACCTGGCCGGGCGCCGGGCTCGTGTCCGAGACGGCGGCGGTGCCCGCGGCCCATGCGACCCCCGTCGGGGTGAGCATCGCGACCAGGCCGGCGAAGATGGCCAGCGCTGTGACCGAGCGTCGTGCCCCCCTGCTCGTCACCTGTTCGACCATCTGGTCGTTCCCCCCTCGTCCTACGGCTCGGCCTGGAGCCGTGCGCTGGGACGGTAGTCCTGCCCAGGCCCCTGGAGTCAGCGGGAGGGCGACGCGAGCTGGGCGAAGCGAGGGCCGGCAACCGCCACGTGGCCGGTGACGGCGTGGCCGGTGAGCTCGTCGGCCAGGTGGCTGGCTCGCAGCAGGGCATCGAGGTCGACGCCGGTGGGCTCCCCCATGGCCTCGAGCACGTGGACGAGGTCCTCGAGCGGGAGGTTGCCGGTGGCGCCGGGAGCGAACGGGCATCCGCCGAGCCCTCCGACGGCACCGTCGATCCGGGCCGCGCCTTCCTCGATGG
This sequence comes from Actinomycetota bacterium, assembly GCA_030852625.1. Taxonomy (GTDB): domain Bacteria; phylum Actinomycetota; class Acidimicrobiia; order Acidimicrobiales; family VFJN01; genus VFJN01. Next base: position 13,550 of record JALYWQ010000041.1, on the reverse strand, counting down.
CGGCCAGGGCGTTGGCCACGCCGAGCCCGCGGGTGTCGTGCACATGGACACCGATGGGCGCGTCGGACAGCGCCTGCACCCGCCGGACCAGCGACCGGACCTCGGACGGGATCGCGGTGCCGATGGTGTCGGCCAGGTCGATGCACCGCACGCCGACGCCGAGGGCCGACTCGGCCAGGGCGACGACGGCGTCGGGATCGACGGGGCCCTCGAACGGGCAACCGAACGATGTCGAGAGGGTGAGGTCGACCACCGCGCCCGACTCGGCGGCGAGGGCGACGAGGTCGGCGGTGGTGGCGAGGGCGGCGCCCACCGTCTGACCGGCGTTCTCCTGCTGGTGGCTCTCGGAGACGGAGATCACGTACTGCAGGTGGCGGAGGCCCGCCGCCAGCGCCCGTTCGGCGCCCCGACGGTTGAGCACGAGGCCCCAGCGGGTGACCGGCGCTCCCTCGGTGGCCGAGCACATGGCCTCGGCGTCGGCCATGGCCGGCACCCGGTCGGGCCGGACGAACGAGGCCACCTCCAGCTCCGGGATCCCGGCCGTCACCAACGCCTCGTAGAGGGCCAGCTTGGCCTCGGTGGGGATGGGCTCCTCGTCCTGGAGCCCGTCTCGAAGCGTCACATCGCGCAGCACGACCATCGACGCCAGCCTACGGAGCGACGGCGAGATCGCGGAAAGCGTCGAGGGCGCTCGGATCGGCGAGCGCGTCGGAGCTGGCCACGGCGTCCGGGGCTTGACCGAGGAGGATGCGCTTCACGGGCACCTCGAGCTTCTTGCCCGACAGCGTGCGCGGCACCGCCGGAACGGCGTGCACCTCGTCGGGCACGTGCCGGGGCGACAGCTCGGTGCGCAGCGCCGTGGCCAACCGGGCCACGAGCGCGTCGTCGAGCTGGGCGTCGCCGGCCAGCACCACGAACAGGAGGAGCCGTCCGGCCCCGCCGTCGGGATCCTCGAGGTGGACGACGAGGCTGTCCTGCACCTCGTCCATCGCCTCGACGACGGTGTAGAAGTCGGCGGTCCCCAACCGCACGCCGCCCCGGTTGAGGGTGGCGTCGGAACGGCCGCTGATCACGCACGAGAGGTCGGGGTGCACGGTGATCCAGTCGCCGTGGTGCCAGCGGCCCGGGAAGCGTTCGAAGTAGGCGGCTCGGTAGCGGCTGCCGTCGTCGTCACCCCAGAAGCCCACCGGCATCGACGGCATCGGCTGGCTGATCACGAGCTCCCCCTGCTCCCCCACCAACGATTCCCCCGTCGGCGACAACGCCTCCACGGCCACACCGAGGCAGGGCGCCGCGATCACCCCGGAGCGGACGGGCAGCAGCACCGAGCCACCGACGAACGCCGAGCACACGTCGGTGCCACCGGAGATGGACGTGAGGACGACGTCCGGGCCGAGCTGGTCGTACACCCACTCGAAGCCCTCGGCGGGCAGCGGGGCGCCGGTGGATCCCACGTGGGCGAGCGATCCCAGGTCGAGCGAGCGCAGGTCGACATCGGCTTTGCGACACGCCATGAGGAAGGGCGCGCTGGTGCCGAAGCTGGTGACGCCCTCCTCGCCCGCCATCTGCCACAGGCCGTCGAGACCCGGCCAGGCGGGATCGCCGTCGAAGCACACGATGGTGGCGCCCACCGCGAGGCCCGACACGAGGTAGTTCCACATCATCCAACCGGCGGTGGAGAACCAGAAGAACACGTCGCCCGGTCCGAGCTCCTGGTGGAGGCCGAGGGCCTTCAGGTGCTCGAGCAGGATCCCCCCGTGGCCGTGGACGATCGGCTTCGGCAGACCGGTCGTGCCCGACGAGTAGAGGACGTAGAGCGGGTGGTCGAACGGCACGGGCTCCACGTGGACCTCCCCGGGCTCGCTCGTGAGCTCCGACCAGGTCACGGTGCCGTTGATGCGGACGGCGGGGTCGAGGTACGGCAGCACCACGGTCGCGGCGAGGCTCGGCAGGGCGGCGCGGAGCTCGGCCACCTCGCTGCGGCGATCGATGTCCTTGGTGCCGTAGCGGTAGCCGTCGACGGCGAGGAGCACCTTCGGCTCGATCTGCTGGAAGCGGGCCACCACGCTCGACGTGCCGAACTCCGGGGCACAGCTGGCCCACACCGCGCCGAGGCTCGCGGTGGCCAGGAACGCCACCACGGTCTCGGCGATGTTGGGCAGGTAGGCGACGACCCGGTCGCCCGGCCCGATCCCGAGCCGGCGGAGGCCGGCCTGCACCGCGCCAACCGCCTCGACCAGCTCGCGACGCGTCAGCCGGACCGTGTCCCGACCTTGCGAGACCGAGACGACGGCCGGATCGTCGAGGGCGTAGGGCACGGCCTCCGGACCCTGGAGGAGCCGGCCGGCGTAGTTGCAGGTGGCGCCCGGGAACCAGCGCGCCCCCGGCATGGCCCGCGAGCCGAGCACGGCGCCACCCGTGCGGTCGAACCCGGCGTCGAACCAGCGCGACACCAACCCCCAGAAGCCCTCGAGGTCGTCGGTCGACCACCGCCACAGGTCCTCGTAGCCACCGAACACCTGGCCGTGCTCGGCCTCGGCCTGCCGGAGGAAGGCACCCAGGCGCGACGTCGTCGCGATGTCGTTCGGCGGGGTCCAGAGGACGTCGCCGTGCGTCATGCGGAGGCGTCCAGCCCTTCGACGGCGATGAACCGGCCGGAGGCGGCCTGGGCGCGCACGCCGCGAGCCTCGGTGTACTCGGGCGACTCGTACCAGGCCTTCGCGGAGGCCATGTCGGGGAACTGCAGCAGGGTCACCCGCTTCGGCTGCTCCATCCCCTCGAGCAGTTCGGTCGCCCCGCCCCGCGCCAGGTAGGTGGCGCCGTGCTTCTCGCCGGCGATGGTGGCGAGGCGCTTGTACTCCTCGAGCGCGGATGGATCGTGGAAGTCGATCTCGACGAAGACGTAGGCGGTCATGCCGTCCTGTCTAGCGTCAGCGCATGGCGTAGCGGATGGGCAGGTGCTTCACGCCGCTCACGAAGTGCGAGAGGGCCCACTGCGGGTCGCCGGCGAGCTCGACTGCGGTGAGCTCCTCGCTGAGGCGCCGCAGCATGGTGCGGATCTCCCGCCGGGCGAACTGGGCACCGAGGCAGAAGTGGGCGCCGACGCCGAAGCTGAGCAACCGGTCGGCGTCCGGCCGCCCCACGTCGAAGTGGTGCGGGTCGGTGAACACGGCGGGGTCGCGGTTGGCGGCCGGGTACGACAGCAGCACCCGCCCGCCCTCGGGGATGTCGACACCGCCGATGGTCTGGGGCCGGGTGGCCCACCGGAGGAAGTGGCGCACGGGCGACGCCCAGCGGACGACCTCGTCGGCGGCGTTGGTGATGCGGTCGTCGTCCCCTCGCAGCGACCACAGCTGCTCCGGGTCGCGGGCCAGCTGCTCGAGACCGCCGGCAAGCGCGAACGACGTGGTGTCGTGCCCGGCGGTGGCGACGATGATGTAGTACCAGAGGCGCTCGACGTCCCCCATCGGGCAGCCACCCACTTCGCCGTTGGCGATCACGGTGGCCAGGTCGTCAGCAGGGTTGGCCCGGCGGTCCTCGGTGATCCCGGCGAAGTACTGGATGAAGGTCATGACCGCCGCCATCATCCGCTGCCCGGGATCCTCCGCCTCGCCGAGGAACTCGGGGTCGTTGGCGCCGAAGATGCCCTGGGTCAGGTCGAGCATCAGGGCCTCGTCCTCCTCGGGCACCCCGTAGATGTCCATGATCACCCGCAGCGTGTAGGGCTGGGCGATGTCCTTGGCGAAGTCGCACTCGCCGCCGAGCTCCCGCATCTTCTCGATGTAGAGGTCGGCCAACTCGTCGATGCGGGGCTGGCGGCGGTTGACCACCGCCGGCTTGAACCAGTCGTTGGTCACGGCGCGGTGGTCGCGGTGCATCTGGCCGTCGAGGTGCACGAGCGACGCCGGCATCGGCATGCCGCTCTCCACCATCTGCTCCCAGTTCACGTCGGGCCCGAGCACGGAGTTGGCCGTGTTGACCCAACCCTCGTTGTCCCGCGACACGGCGAACACGTCGGCGTGGCGGGTGAGGGCCCAGAACGGCGTGAACCCCCGGTCCTCGACCAGGTGCACGGGGTCGCTGGCCCGCACGGCGTCGACCTGGGCGTGCCAGGCGTCCATGTCCGCCCACCGCTCGGGGTCGTAGAAGAGCCCGCCGGTGGCATCGGTGATCGGCATCGTGTCGGCCATGGTGCGAGCGTACGCGATCGTCGCTCGCGCCATCCGCGAGCGCGCCGGCTGCGTCGCGAGCGATGCTGGGCCCGATGACCGACGACCACGACCGGGTGCGGGAGCTGCTGTCCCAGGTGCCCACCGGGCTCCTCATCGACGGCCGGTGGCGGGATGCGAGCGGCGGCGCCACCCTCACCGTGGACGACCCCGCCACGGGCCACGCTCTCGTCGAGGTGGCCGATGCCACCGCCGAGGACGCCGGCGCCGCGTTCGACGCCGCCGTGCGCGCCCAGGCCGCGTGGGCCACCCACCCGCCACGCGAGCGCGGCGAGATCCTCCGGCGGTCCTTCGAGGCCATCACCGCCCGGACCGACGAACTGGCCCTGCTGATGACCCTCGAGATGGGCAAGCCGGTGGCGGAGTCGCGCGCCGAGGTGGCCTACGCCGCGGAGTTCCTCCGGTGGTTCTCCGAGGAGGCCGTTCGGATCGACGGTCGGTTCGCCACGTCCCCCGACGGCACGAGCCGCCTGCTCACCATGCGCCAACCGGTGGGGCCCTGCCTCCTGATCACGCCGTGGAACTTCCCGATGGCGATGGGCACCCGCAAGATCGGCCCCGCCATCGCGGCCGGTTGCACGATGGTCGTGAAGCCGGCCCAGCTCACACCGCTGTCGATGCTGGCCCTGGCCGACATCCTCACCGAAGCCGGCCTCCCCGATGGCGTGCTGAACGTGGTGACCTCATCGTCGGCATCGCGGGTGGTCGATCCGATCCTCGCCGACGACCGGCTCCGGAAGCTCTCCTTCACCGGGTCCACCGAGGTCGGCCGCTCGCTCCTCGCCGCGGCGGCCGACAAGGTGCTCCAGGTCTCGATGGAGCTCGGCGGCAACGCGCCGTTCCTCGTGTTCGAGGACGCCGACCTCGACGCCGCCGTCGACGGCGCGTTGATCGCCAAGATGCGCAACATCGGCGAGGCCTGCACGTCGGCCAACCGGTTCCACGTGGCCACCGCCATCGCCGACGAGTTCACCGAGCGGCTCACGGATCGGATGGCCGCCCTGCACATCGGCCGTGGCGCCGACGAGGGGACGGACGTCGGTCCGCTGATCACCTCCGCGGCGCGTGACGGCGTGGCGGCGCTCGTCGATGACGCCGTAAGCCGCGGGGCCCGGATCCGCACCGGCGGGTCGGTGCCGGAGGGTCCCGGTTGGTACTACCCACCGACGGTGCTCGATCAGGTGCCGCCCGATGCGCGCCTGCTCCACGAGGAGATCTTCGGCCCGGTCGCGCCGGTGACGACGTTCTCCTCCGATGACGAGGCGGTGGAACTGGCCAATCGGACGGAGTACGGCCTGGTGGCCTACGTGTTCACCCGCGACCTGCCGCGCGCCCTGCGCATCGTGGAACGTCTCGACACCGGCATGGTGGGGCTCAACCAGGGGATGGTGTCGAACCCCGCCGCCCCCTTCGGCGGGGTGAAGCAGAGCGGCATCGGGCGCGAAGGTGGCCCAGAGGGCATCGACGAGTACCTCAGCACCAAGTACGTCGCCATCAACCCCGGGGGGTCATGACGTTCTGGTGCGGCGCCTCCGCCAGTCGAACGAGGTCACCACCGGCGTCGGCGGAGCGGTAGATGCTGTCCACGATCCGGTGCGCCGGCAGGGCATCGGCGAAGCATGGGGACGCCGCGGTCCCGGACGCCACGGCATCCAGGAACGATCGGGCCGGATTGGATCCGACGTCGCCTCGTGCCGCCAGATCGGCAGTGAGGGCGTCGCCTTGGAGCACCTGCGCTGGCTCCCCGGTGAACTGCCAGCGCACCGGACCGTCGAGCTCACCTTCCACGACGATGTGGAGTCGCTCGCAGAACAGTTCGATGTGGCGCATGCTCGGCCGCTCGAGGATGTCGTGCCACACCGACACGAGGGTGGCGGTCGCTCCCGACTCGAAGTCGAACCGCACCGACGCCACGTCGTCGATCCGATCGAGGCCGTGGTACTCCTGGGTCGACGCCGAGAGCGATGCCACCGGTCCCAGCCACCACCGCAGGATGTCGACGTCGTGGATCGAGTGTTCGAGCATCGTCCCCCGGCCGCACCGGGCCGGGTCCGACCGCCACGTCGACGCGTACTGCCCCTGGATCGGGATGAACTGGTCGTCCCGGAACACCACGGCCAGCACCCGACCGGCCCGCTCGTCGGCGAGGAGGTGGCGGACGAGGCGCGCCGGCGGCAGGAACCGCAGGACCAGGCCGACCTGGTTGATCACACCGGCCTGCTCGACCACCTCCACCATCCCGGCGGTGACGTCGCCGTCGACGCCCAGCGGCTTCTCGCAGAACACGGCCTTCCCGGCTGCCGCCGCCTTGGCGACGAGCCGAGGGTGCTCCGACGTCCAGGCCGTGACGTAGACGGCGTCGACCGAGTCGAGCAGCTCGTCCTCCCCCACCACCGCACCGCCGGTCGTCGCCGCGAAGGCGGCCGCCCGATCGGGGTCCGGATCGTGCACCGCGGTGATCTCGTGGTCTGTGCTGGCGCTCGAAAGGAAGAGGTGGTGGAACCGGCTGATGAAGCCGGCTCCGTAGAAGCCCACGCGGACGGTCATGCCTCATCGTGGCATGGGGACCGCGCCACTCGGAGGAAGGTCGAGAGCGATCCGCGGACGCGGTGCGGCGGTGGCGCCCACGACGGCGGTGACAGCGCGCCTCGCTTCGGCGGACGTGGCAATCTCGTAGCTCGCTGAACGCCGAACCACGCGGGCGCGGGAGAGGACACGACAACCGGGTGGAGCCCTTCACGATCGAGTTGCCCGCCGACGCCGCCACCCCTCGGATGGCTCGCCACGAGGTCGCCGAGCGTCTGGGCGACGTTCCCGGTGTGGAGGAGCTGCTCCTCTGCGTCTCCGAGGTGGTCACCAACGCGGTGATCCACGCCGGGACCCCCCGCCACCTGAGCGTTCGGCAGGACGGTGACCGTCTGGTGGTCGAGGTCGCCGACGGTGACCCCCGTCCGCCCGTCCGTCGGGACCCCGACCCCACGTCACCCACGGGACGGGGCCTCCGACTCCTCGAAGACCTGGCCATGGGCTGGGACTGGCGCCCGACCGACGACGGCAAGGTGGTGTGGTTCGAGTTCCCCGCTGCCGAGTCGTCCGAGCCCGGTCGCGGCGACGGGCCCTCCCCCGCCATCGACGCCGGCTCGGACCTGACGGTCCTCGCGGAGCGGGAGGTCGATCTGCTCTCGGCCCCCGTGTTGCGGGATCGCCTCGAGCAGGCCATCGAGGACGGCGCCCGCACGATCACCATCGATTTCAGCAGCTGCGACTTCCTCGACTCCACCGGGTTGAGCGTCCTCGCCACCACCGCCCTCCGCCTCCGTCGCGTCGGCGGTGAGCTCCACGTCGTCGGCGAACACGGAGCGGTGGCGAGCGTCCTCCGGCTCAGCGGCGTGGGTGAGCTCCTCTCGGGCGGCGGCCCTTGACCATCAGCGAACCGGAGCGGGCCGCCAGCGAGCTGGTCAACCCGCCGTCACGGCTGCCAGCCCGCCTGCTCACCGGGGTGGTCGGCCTGCTCGTCGTCATCGGGATCGTCGCCACGGTGCTGGCCTGGCGAGGCGGTGACTCCGACGAGCGACGGGCCGACGAGGAGGTGGCGGCGCAGGCCGAGGACGAGGTGCAGCGCACCGCCGAGGTGGTGGCCGCCGGCCTGGCCGGCATCTCGGCCGCAGTGCGCTCCGACGGCACGGTCGACGACATGTCGTTCTCGGCCTACGTCCGGGAGGCGCTCTCGGCCTCCACACTGTCGGCCCTGGCCTACGAACCGGTGGTCACCGCCGAAGCGCGTTCCGCCTTCGAAGCCGAGATCGGCCGACCCATCACCGACCGGAGCGGCTCCACCGTCGACGTCGCTCCCCTACGGGCCGTGCACCTCCCCGTGCGTCAGATCGCGCCGGCGGGCGACACCCCGAGCCCGCTGATCGGCTTCGACATCGCCGGCGACCCCATCCGGCTGGCCGCCGCCGAACGGGCCCGCGACACCGGCGCAGTGGTGTTCAGCGAGCCGGTGCTGTCCGAACCCGACGGGTCGGTGTCGTTCTTCGTCGTGAAGGCGCTCTACCGGCCGGGTCCGGTGCTCAACTCCGCTGAGGCCCGGCAGGACGCCCTCGTGGGCTACGTGTCCACGGCCTACATCGGCAGCACGCTGCTCGAGCGCATGGCGGCCTCCCTCCCTGACGGCACGCGGATCCGAGTGGACGACGGCGAGGTGCCGCTCGGCAGCACCAGCCCGCCGCCCCGGGGCGGGGCCACGGTGGCCGTCAACGTCCTCAACCGGGTGTGGGTGATCCACGTCGACGACCCGCACGGCGCCTCCCGCAACGCCGCGCTGTCGATCGGCGCCGCCACCATCATCGTGTCGCTCGTCCTCGTCACCCTGCTCCGCCGAGCCCGCCGGCACGATCTGGAGATCGCCGACACCGCGCAGCGCGCCGCGCTCCTCGCCACGCTGGCCCAGGAGCTGTCGGCGGCGATGACCGAGGACGAGGTCGCGGCCACCGCCACCACCCTCGGTCGCACGCCGATCCGGGCCGACGCCACGAGCGTGGGGGTCATCGACGGAGGGCAGCTCCGGGTCCACCACGGCGCGACCGTCCCGGCGACCTACCGGGACGGCCCCGACACCTTGCCGCTCGACGGCACCCTCGCCTTCACCGAAGCGGCCCGCACCGGCGAGGTGCTGATCTTCGAGGACGACGAGTCCTACCGGGCCCGGTTCCCCCGCGCCGGGGGTCCGCCCGCCGGCGCTCGGGCCCTGCTCCCGCTACGGCGGACCGACGGCACCACGATCGGGGCCATCGCCCACCTCTGGAACGAGCCGCGACGGCTCGACGGCGCCGAAAGGGCCACCCTCCGCACCATCGCCGACCTCGTCGGCCAGGCCATCGAGCGGTCACGGCTGGCGCTGGCCCAGGCCGAGGACGCCAGGCACACCGAGGACCTGGCCCGCCTGGCCCAGGGGCTGGCGGTCCGCACCAACAGCGACGCCGTGATGACCTTCCTCACGCAGGCGATCCTCGCCCCGCTCGACGCCATCCACGCCGCGGTGGGCGTCGCCGAGGGCGGTGAGCTCCGGCGCCACTACACACCTGGACCGCTCGCCGACCTCGCCGCGGAGCACCTGCCCGCCTCGGTGCCGCTCGACGTGGCCTCACCGCTGACCGACGCCGTGCGGACCGGGGAGCCGGTGTTCATCCCCGACGTCCAGGCCCTCGCATCCGGCTACCCCCACCTCGCGGACGCGTGGCGAGAGGTGGGGTTCGGATCCACCGCCAACGTGCCCCTCCGCGACCGCACCGGCACCATCATCGGCGCCCTGGGCGTGGCATGGGACCGGCCGAGGACGTTCGACCGTGAGTTGCTCGACCGGTTGGCCACCGTTGCCGGCATCGCCGGGCAGACCCTCGAGCGGGCCGAGCTGGCCGACCAGATCCGCGAGGACGCCCGACGCAGCGAGGCCCTGGCCGATCTGGCTGCGGTGCTGGCCACCGCCCGCACCGCCGCAGAGGTCGCCAACGCCATCGCCGAGGAGGCGGCCGCCGTCGTGGGTGCGAAGCAGGCCAACGTGGCCCTCTACGGGGTCGGCTCCGACCGCACCGTCTACCTCCACCACCCAGTCGGCACGCCTCGGGACATCCGGGAGGACCTCCCCACCCTCGCCGCCGACCTGCCCGCCCCCCACCTCGACGTCATGCGGGAGGGCGGCATCCTCACCTTCCCGACCGCGGAGGCCCTGCTGCGCCAGTACCCCCACCTGCGCTCCGACCTCGGGGCGCTCCTGCGGGGAGGCTCCGCGGTCGTGGCCCTGGCCGCCAGCAACGGGCTCCGCCTGGGCGCGATCGGGTTCCACTGGGACCACCCGATCGATTTCGACCCGATCCTCATCGGCGGCATCCGGAACGTGGCCGACCTCTGCAGCCAGGCCCTCGAGCGGGCCCAGCTCTCCGACGCCGAACACCGGCTGGTCACGAGCCTGCAGGACAGCGTCCTCGTCCCCCTGCCCTCGGCCGATGGCTTCGCCGCCAGCGGCCGCTACCTGCCGGCGGCCCGCAGCGTGGGGATGGGCGGCGACTGGTACGAGGGCATCGTGCTCGCCGACGGACGGTTCGTGACGGTGGTGGGCGACATCGCTGGCCACGGCATCACCGCCGTCGGGAAGATGGCCCAGCTGCGATCGGTGATCGGCGCGCTGGTCACCCTCGAGACGCCGCTCGACGAGCTGTTCCCGCTCGCCACCACCGTCGGACCGGTGCACGACCTCACGATCGCCTCGGCGGTGGTGGCCATCGCCGACCCCGCGACCGGCACCGTCCGCTATTCGTGCGCCGGCCACCCACCGCCGATCCTGCGCCTCCCCTCAGGTGAGGTGGTCGTGCTCGAGGACGGCCGCCAGCCCCTGCTCGGCATCCCGATGTCGACGCGGCCGGCCGGCGAGCATGCCTTCCCCGTTGGCTCGACCCTCGTCAGCTACACGGACGGGCTGATCGAGCGGCGGGGCGAGACGATCGACGAGTCCGTCGCCCGACTGGCCGAGATCGTGGGATCGCTCCGCGCCGACCTGACCCCCGACGAGTTCGCCGACGCCGTGCTCGTGCGGTGCGTTCCCAACCGCGACCAGACCGACGACGTGGCGCTGGTCGTGGTCACGCACACGGGCTGAACCGATCGCCCACCGGGCCGATCGATCGGAGACGTCAGCAGCTACCGGCGCACGTGCATCGGCACCCGGGCCGGCGCGTTGCTGATCGTGAACTGGTCGCCCGTGCGGGTCAGCTCGAGCAGGTGCAGCAGCTGGGCGCTCGGGTCGACGAGCACGAGGTGCCCACCGACCTCCTCGAGGCGCTGGGCGATGGCGATGAGCGCGGCCAGGCCGCTCGAGTCGACGAACCCGAGGAGGTGCGTCTCGAGCTCGACGCGCGCCCCCTGGAGGATCCACGGTTGGATCATGCTCTCGAGCTGGTCGCCGCCGGCCAGGTCCAGGTCGCCGGCCAGCGCGAGGCGGGCCGGGTACTGGTTGTCGGCCACCACGATCTGGAGGTGGTGATCGATCTCGTCGATCCAGCTGGGATTGGTGGATTGGGCGGTCATGGCATGACCTCGCTGCCGTCGGTGCCGGCGTTCGCGGCACCCTCGAACGCACCGTTCCCGCTCGACGGGTCCCCTAGACGCGGGTCATCGACCGGTCAGCCGTCGGCGACGCCGCCATCCCCGGTCATGAGCCGGGTCTGCAGCTCGTCGAAGGAGAAGAGCTTGGAGGTCTGGGTTCCGGTGGCCAGCAGGGTTCCCTCCCGGGTCCAGAGGTGGGTGACGCCGTGCCCGAACCCGCCGACGGCGAGCTGCCCCTCGAGCTCGATGAGGATCCACTCCGAGTCGACGTGCTGGCCGATCCGCACCGTGTTGTCGAGGCTGGTGCCGGCGCCGAGCACGCCGGCGGCGCGGCTCACGGCGATCGGGACCATGTCCGCGAGGTAGCCGAGCTTGGCCGAGGTGGTGGTCGCGCCGTAGTGGACCCGACCCCACATCGCCATGTGACCCGGACGGGCCGGATCGGGATCGAGGATGGGGGCCGACCGGTACTCGCTCACTCGGTGGTGCCCGATGGGCGCCTCCTGGGCGGCCCGGCCCCAGGTCTCGCAGTCCTCCGGCGGCACCACCCGGGGCGGGACGATGCCGACGCCCGTGAGGCCGCCCTCCTTGCGGGTCGCCGTGGCGCCGAGCCCCGAGAACACCAGGCGGTCGTCGCTCCACGCCGAGATCTGCAGCTGGTCGACGGTGCGGCCGTGGGCCACCCGCTCCACCCGGGCCTCCAAGTGCTCGCCGAAGCGAGCGCTGCTGACGAACTGCACCGTGGCGTAGGCCGCGGGCCGGTCGGTGACGTGCTCGAAGGCCGAGAGCGTGGCCGCCAACGCGGCGCCTCCGAACAGGGCGCCGTCGGGTCGCACCATGTTGGACGTGAGCTCGCAGCGCAGGCGATCGGGATCGACCGGATCCCACACCAGGGGCAGCAGCTGGCCGTCGAAGGTCGCACCGGCAGCGTCGGTCGTCACGACGCCCCCAGGTAGGCGTCCTGGACGAGCGCCTCGGCTTCGGCCGGGGAACCGTCGTAGACGATCGCGCCGCCCACCATGACCGCAGCGCGGTCCGCGACCGGGAGCACGACGGCTGCGAACTGCTCCACCACGAGGATGGCCACGCCGTCGTCGGCCGCCCCACGGACCTCCTCGAAGAGGTCTTCGACGATGCGGGGTGCCAGCCCCATGGAGAGCTCGTCGATGAGCAGCACGGCGGGGTCGGTGGTGAGGCCGCGCGCCAGCGCCAGCATCTGCTGCTCGCCTCCGGAGAGCGTGCCGGCGAGCTGCCGCCGACGTCCGGCCAGCTGCGGGAAGCGCTCGAAGGCTCGCTCCCGCACCTCCGACTCCGGGATGCCGGCGTAGCTGTACACCACCAGGTTGTCCTCCACCGTCAGGTTCGGGAAGACCCCTCGACCCTCCGGGATGGTGCACACCCCGGCCCGCGCCACGTCCTCCACGTCGATGCCGTTCACGTGTCGTCCGGCGATGTGGAGGTGGCCACCCATGACCGGGAGCCGGCCGCCGGCGACGCCGAGGGTGGTGGTCTTGCCTGCGCCGTTCGGGCCGAGCAGCGCCAGGACCTCCCCCGGGTGCAGCGAGAGGGACACCCCGTGGAGGACCTCGATCCGGCCGTACCCGGCTCGGACCTCGACCAGCTCGAGCACGGGGGCGTCGCTCATCGGCTCTTCCTGGCCCGGGTGCCCGGCGCGGGCACCGGCGCCGCCAGTCGCTCGAGGAGCTCCTGCTGGTCACGGCGCATGGCCCGGAGCTCCTCCAGGGTCGCCTCGGCGACCTCGTTGCTCCGTGCGGCGTGCTCGCGGGCCTCTCGGAGCGTCCGGGTGTGCCACCACCCGAAGTACAGGAAGCCCCCGAGCACCACGAGGGCCAGGCCGCCCAGCCCGCCCGAGACGATGAACGGCAGCTGCTCGAAGACGGCACCGGTGTTGGCGGTGCCCTTCCACGCCACACCGATGAGCAGGAGCCCGAGGGGCACGAACACGGCGCCGAGCACGAAGAGGAGCCGCTCGCCATCGATGCCGCCGGCAGCGATGCGGGCCCGGTCGATCGAGCCGTGCAGCCGACGCTGGCGGTCGGCTTGCCGTTCGGACGACGGGTCCAGGTCCTGGCGCGGTCCCAGGTCAGCTTCCATCGGATACCTCCGGATCGAGCAGGTTGCAGGTGCCCGCGGCGACCGCCGCCGGCGCCAGGGCGTGATCGGCGAACCGCCGCAGTGCGACCGATGCCACCAGCGCAC
>JALYWQ010000008.1 GCA_030852625.1 Actinomycetota bacterium | reverse complement strand
CGGCCACGTCGTGGTCGAGCAGGAGCTCGGCCTCGGTGAAGGTGACCTGGTCGGTGGTCATGGTGTTCCCCCTTGCCCCGACGCCGCCGCGGCGCCCGGCTCGCACCTGAGTATTGCACGGTGAGTGCAAATTGTCTGCCGGTCGTTCGGCACGCTGGATCGCGCAGCTCGGCGGGCCCGCCCGTACGATGGCCCGCCCCCCGAACGCTCCTAAGGAACCCCAGTGGAACTACGCGCCGACCTGCGCAACGTGGCCATCGTGGCCCACGTCGACCACGGCAAGACCACCCTCGTCGACAAGATGCTCTGGCAGTCCGGTGCCTTCCGGGCCAACCAGGACGTGCAAGAGCGCGTCATGGACTCGATGGACCTCGAGCGCGAGAAGGGCATCACGATCCTCGCCAAGAACACCTCGGTGGCCTACGGCGACGTGAAGATCAACATCATCGACACCCCGGGCCACGCCGACTTCGGTGGCGAGGTGGAGCGGGGCCTGTCGATGGTCGACGGTGTCCTGCTGCTCGTGGACGCGTCGGAGGGGCCGCTGCCCCAGACCCGCTTCGTGCTGCGCAAGGCCCTCGAGGCCAAGCTGCCGGTCGTCCTCGTCGTGAACAAGGTCGACCGCGCCGACGCCCGCATCGCCGAGGTGGTGCACGAGGTGGAGGAGCTGTTCCTCGACCTCGACGCCGACATCGACCAGCTCGACTTCCCGATCGTCTACTGCGTCTCCCGCGAGGGCAAGGCGTCGCTCGAGCGACCCGCCGACGGCGCCGGCCTGCCCGACGACGCCACGCTCAAGCCGTTGCTCGACCTGCTGATCGAGCGGATCCCGGCACCGGCCTTCGACCCCGCCGCCCCGCTGCAGGCGCTCGTCACCAACCTCGACGCTTCGCCCTACCTCGGCCGGGTGGCGCTCTGCCGGGTGGTCAACGGCCACATCCGCAAGGGGGAGACGGTGGCCTGGTGCCGGTCGGACGGCACCACCGAGAAGGCCAAGATCACCGAGCTGTTCATCACCGAGGAGCTCGACCGGGTGCCCACCGACTCGGCCGGGCCGGGCGAGATCATCGCCATCGCCGGCATCCCCGAGATCACGATCGGTGAGACCCTCACCGCCCTCGACGACCCGCGTCCGCTCCCGGTGATCCACATCGACGAGCCGAGCCTGTCGATGACGATCGGCATCAACACCTCCCCGCTCGCCGGCAAGGAGGGCACCCAGCTCACCGCCCGCCTCGTGAAGGGCCGACTCGACCGCGAACTCGTGGGCAACGTCAGCATCCAGGTGCTCCCCACCGAGCGTCCCGACACCTGGGAGGTGCAGGGTCGCGGCGAGCTCCAGCTGGCCGTGCTCGTGGAGATGATGCGGCGGGAGGGCTTCGAGCTCACCGTCGGCAAGCCGCAGGTGCTCACCAAGGAGATCGACGGCAAGGTCCACGAGCCGGTCGACCGTCTCACGATCGACGTCCCCGAGGACTACCTCGGCGTGGTCACCCAGCTCCTCGCCCTCCGCAAGGGCCGCATGGAGCAGATCATCAACCACGGCACCGGCTGGGTCCGCATGGAGTACCTCGTGCCGGCCCGCGGGCTCATCGGGTTCCGCACCGAGTTCATCACCGAGACGCGCGGCACCGGGCTCATCCACCACGTGTTCGAGCGGATGGAGCCGTGGGCCGGCGAGATCAAGGGTCGCCCCAACGGGTCGCTGGTGGCCGATCGCACCGGACCCACCACCGGGTTCGCGCTGATGGCGCTGCAGGATCGCGGCGTGATGTTCGTGGGACCGGGCGTGCCGGTCTACGAGGGGATGATCGTCGGCGAGAACTCGCGTTCCGACGACATGGACATCAACCCCACCAAGGAGAAGAAGCTCAACAACATCCGGTCGTCCACGGCCGAGGCGTTCGAGAAGCTGATCCCGCCCCGCCCGCTCTCGCTCGAGCAGGCCCTCGAGCTCATCGCCGAGGACGAGTGCGTGGAGGTCACCCCGCAGAGCGTCCGCCTCCGCAAGGTCATCCTCGACCAGACGGTGCGGGCCCGCTCGGCCAAGCGGGCCAAGACCGCCGACCAGTAGGAGGGCCTAGAAGTACCAGGGCACCTCGGAGAAGTCGGGGTCCCGCTTCTCGAGGAAGGCGTCCCGACCCTCCTGGGCCTCGTCGGTCATGTACGCCAACCGGGTGGCCTCGCCGGCGAAGAGCTGCTGGCCGACCAGCCCGTCGTCGAGCAGGTTGAACGAGTACTTCAGCATGCGCTGGGCGGTGGGGCTCTTGGCGTTGATCTTCCGACCCCACTCGAGGGCCACCCGCTCGAGGTCGGCGTGGGGGACGGCCCGGTTGACGGCGCCCATCCGCCACGCGTCGTCGGCCGAGTACTCGTCGCCGAGGAAGAAGATCTCCCGGGCGAACTTCTGACCGACCTGGCGGGCCAGGTAGGCCGAGCCGTAGCCGCCGTCGAAGCTGCCGACGTCGGCATCGGTCTGCTTGAAGCGGGCGTGCTCGCGGCTGGCCAGGGCCAGGTCGCACACGACGTAGAGGCTGTGGCCCCCGCCGGCGGCCCAGCCGGGGATGACGGCGATGACCACCTTCGGCATGAAGCGGATGAGTCGTTGCACCTCGAGGATGTGGAGGCGGCCGCTCCGAGCAGGGTCGATCGTCTCGGCGGTGTCGCCGTCGGCGTAGCGGTAGCCGTCCTTGCCCCGGATGCGCTGGTCGCCGCCAGAGCAGAAGGCCCACCCGCCGTCCTTGGGTGACGGACCGTTGCCGGTGAGGAGCACGCAGCCGACGTCGGGGGTCTGCCGGGCGTGGTCGAGGGCCCGGTAGAGCTCGTCGACGGTGGCGGGGCGGAAGGCGTTGCGGACCTCGGGCCGGTCGAACGCGATGCGCACCGTGCCCTGGTCGACGGCCCGGTGGTAGGTGATGTCCTGGAGGTCGAAGCCGGGGACCGGCTCCCACACGGCGGCGTCGAACAGCTCGGAGACCATGGCCGCACACTACGAGGAGCGACGCACCACCTCGGCCGTGACGGGATCGGGGGTGGCGTCGGGGAGGAACCACCGGAACCAGATGAGCCCCTTCGGCCGACCCTGGCTGCTCAGCTGGTTCGGTCCGGAGCCGGGCCCGGTGCCGAGCTCGATGGTCCAGCCGCCATCGGCGTCGAGCTCGATCTCGCCGTCGTGGCGGGAGGTGGGCGTGCCGTCGGTGCTGTCGAAGCTGTGGAGGAGCGGGTTCCAGAGGCAGACGTTCCAGAAGGCGCAGGCGGGGGAGCGTCCCCGGAGCACGAGCCGCTCACCGTCGCCGAGGTCGAAGGCGCCCATGGCGTAGGCGGCGTCGCCGGCCGCCCAGCCGAAGGTGTGCTCGGGCACCGGGTAGGGCGCCTGCACGACGTTGCCCTCGAGCTCCACCGGGACGATGGCAGCCTGGTCGTCGAGCCAGTTCGCGGTGCGCAGCAGCGCGGCATCGAGGTCGTCGTCGCCGGCGGGACCGTCGAGGACCTCGATCGCCCATTCGGTGGGGACCCGCCCGTCGACCTCGCGGTAGTAGTCGCGGGTTACCCCCACCTCGGTGTCCAGGTCGAGCTCGAGGTCGGCGCCGGGCCCGAGCACGAAGCTCCGCCAGCCCTCGGCGTCGGGAGCCAGGTCGGTCGGGCGGACCGTGCCCACGATGCGGGTGGAGTAGTGCCCGTCCCGAGGACCGCCGTAGACGGTGAGGGAGCTGTACACCGCGGAGCCCACGCGGGCCCGGACGCGGTAGGTGTGGGCGTGGTCGAGGGCCACGTGGCCGTAGGTGGCGTCGGGGTTGTCGCCACCCCACCGCAGCGAGGGGCCGGTGATCGGCACGACGCGGGGACGGTCCGGTCGGGCCCAGAGGTTGGTCTGGGTGGCGATGTGCAGCACGGTGGTGAGCCACCGGGCCAGGTCGGCCTGCTCGTCGTGCCCGGCGAGGGCGGGGTGCGTCGCCAGGCGCTCCTCGTGGCCGGTCAGGATCCGCAGCAGCTCCCCGTGCCGGGCTCGCCATCCGCCCTCGGTCATGGACCCCTCCTCACCTCGGCTCGCGACGGCGCTACCTTCGGTGCCGTGCGCGCCATCGTGATCTACGAGTCCCTGACCGGCAACACCCGCACGGCGGGCGAAGCCATCGCCCAGCGGCTGACCGCCAGCGGGGTCCCCGCCAAGGCCTGCCCGGTCACCGCCATCGACTACCAGGCCCTGTCCGAGGCCGATCTGGTGGTCGTCGGCAGCTGGGTCGACGGGCTGTTCGTCGTGGGGCAGCGGCCCGGGCGGGTGGGGCGCATCAAGGCCATGCCCGCCATCGCCGGCAAGAAGGCCGCCGTCTACCTCACCTACGCCATCAACCCCGGCAAGGCGCTCCAGAAGCTCTCCGACGAGGTCACCCGCCGGGGCGGCGACGTGCTCGGTGGCGTGACGATCCGGCGGGACAAGCTGGTGGAAGGCGTCGACGACTTCGTCGACCGCCTGCTCGACGCCCTCGCGCCGTCGGCCTGAACGCCAGGGGAGCAGGCCCGCTCAGTCGGTCCAGGGGCCGACGCCGCTGATCTTCTCGACGGTGATCCGCACGACGGACCCCGGGGGCGGGTCGTCCATCGGCGGGAACCGAACGTCGGGCCCGACGTTCACGTGGGCCAGGCGTTGGAGGAGCTCCGGCGCGCCGCCGGGGACGACCACGGCGGTTCCCTGCAGCACGAGGTAGTGGCGCATCCCGACCGCGTTGACCTCGTTGCCCTCGATCGACAGGGCGATGCGGGGGTCCCGCTCGAGGTTGCGCAGCTTCCGCCAGGGGCCGAGCGAGCCGAACACCACCTCGTCACCGTCCATCCCGACCCAGACGCAGCTGACCTGGGGGCCGCCGTCGGGATCGATCGTGACGACGTGGGCGAGGTTGGGACCGTCGATGACAGCTCGGGCGCTGGGGGGGAGGGCGACCATCGGCGCAGCGTACGGGCCGCCGGAGGGTGTCGGCGCGAGGGTCAGCGCGGTGTCAGCGGAACCCGGCCAGCACCGACTCGGCCTCGGGCTTCAGGAAGAGCACCGACCCGGAGCTGTTCCGGCCGATCTCCACCGGTAGCACGATGGGTTCGAGGTCGAGGGAACGGAGCTTCCACGCCAGACGGGCCGCAGACGTGAGGCCGAGGTCGTCGTCGATCCGTAGGCCGTCGCTCGCCCCGTTGGCGGCCCGAGCCAGCGCCAAGGGGTTCCGGGAGTCCCCGAGCTTGGAGAACACCGCGGAGAGAAAGGCCTGCTGGCGCACGACGCGGCTCAGGTCCCCGAGCTGGTCGGCCTTCTCCCGGCCGTCGATCACCTCGACGTAGTGGCGAGAACGCACGTAGGCGAGGGCCTGCGGGCCGTCGAGGCGCACCGGTCCGGCCGTGGGCACGTCGAGGCCCGAGTTGCGGTCGAAGGCCGGGTTGGGGAAGTCGATGGTGATGCCGCCGAGGGCGTCGACCAGCTCGGCGAAGCTGACGAAGTCGATCTCGAGGTAGTGGTGCACGGGGATGCCGAGCGCCTCCTGCACCGTCATGATCAACCGCCGGGGACCGCCGTTGTAGGCGGCGTTGATCTTGGCCTTGTTGCCCGTCTCGGCGATGGTGACGTAGAGGTCGCGCGGGATCGACAGCAGCTGCGACCGGCCGCCCTGGAGTCGCAGGAGCAGCATGGTGTCGGACCGCTGGCCGCCGTCGTCGCCGAAGGCATCGGGGTTGAGGCCGGCGTCGATGATGGCCTGCGGGTCGCGGGAGTCGGATCCCACGATCAGGTAGTTGGTGCCCGAGCCGCCCGACGCGAGCACGTCGGACACCTCGACCTTCTCGATCTTGTCGTAGACGCCCTTGGCGTAGAGGTAGGAGCCGACGGCGATCAGCACCAGCAGCAGCGGCAGCAGGATCGGCA
>JALYWQ010000488.1 GCA_030852625.1 Actinomycetota bacterium | reverse complement strand
GTGGTGGTGGCGGCCGAGGCGGCGGTCAGCGCCGGCACGGGCGCGAGGGGCTCGTCGAGGTGGTCGGCCACCGTCAGCGTCGACCAGCCCAGGTCCTCGACCTTGCGGGCCAGCTCGGCCCAGCCCGCGTGGTCGGCCGGGCCGGCACCGTCGTGGTCCCCGACTTCCTGGCCCTGGCGGCACCAACGCTCGCCGCCGTCGATCCCGACGGGGGCGATCCGATCGAGCGGGTGCTCACCACCGTCGCCGAGCTCGCCGTCGAGGGCACCGAGCTCTGGATGTCCGCCGTGACCCGGGCCGAGGAGCACCTCCTCACCTGGCAGGACGAGCTCCCCTTCGGCCGCCCGCTCGCCTGAGCCGGCCCATGCACCCGTTCCGGTTCGGTCTGCAGTGCCGTGGGCCGCTCGACCAGGTCGGCTGGCCGGAGCACGCCCGCAAGGTGGAGGACCTCGGGTGGTCGGTGCTCACCATCGCCGACCACTTCGACGACACGCCCGCCGCCATCCCGTCCCTCATGGCCGCCGCCGACGCCACCACCACCCTCCGACTCGGGACGATGGTGCTGGCCAACGACTACCGGCACCCGGTGGTGCTGGCCAAGGAGGCCGCCACCCTCGACCTGCTGACGGGAGGGCGGTTCGAGCTCGGCGTCGGTGCCGGCTGGCAGACCACCGACTACGAGTGGTCGGGCATCCCCCTCGACCGCCCCGGTCTGCGCATCGAACGGCTCGACGAGGCCATCGCCATCCTGCGGGGCCTGTGGCGAGACGAGCCCTTCAGCTTCGACGGCCGCCACTACACGATCACCGGGCTCACCGGCCGGCCGCTGCCGCTCACGCCGGGCGGGCCCCCCATCGTGTCGGGAGGCGGCGGCGAGCGGATCCTCCGGCTCGCCGCCCGCACCGCCGACGTCGTCGCCCTCAACGTGAACCTGGCCGCCGGGGTGATCGACGAGCGGGCCTTCCCCAACGGCATCCCCGAGGTCACCGATCAGAAGCTCGGCTGGATCCGGGACGCCGCCGGCGAGCGCTTCGACGACCTCGAGCTCCAGGTGCGTGTGCACCTCGCCATGGTCACCGACGACCGCGCTGGCGTGCTCGAGGAGATGGCCCCCGCCTTCGGCCTCACCCCGGAGCAGGCCGCCACCACACCCCACGCCCTCATCGGCTCCGTGGAGCAGATCTGCGAACAGCTCCACGCCCAGCGGGAGCGCTGGGGCATCAGCTACATCGGCTGCTCCGGCGACCAGCTCGAAACACTGGCCCCGGTGGTGCAGCGCCTCACCGGCACGTAGCCGCTACCGGCTCACTCCCACTCGATGGTGCCCGGCGGCTTCGACGTGAGGTCGAGGACCACCCGGTTGACCTCGCGCACCTCGTTGGTGATGCGGCTGGAGATGGTCTCGAGCACGTCGTAGGGGACGCGGGTCCAGTCGGCCGTCATGGCGTCCTCGCTCGACACCGGCCGCAGCACGATGGGATGGCCGTAGGTGCGGCCGTCGCCCTGCACGCCCACGGAGCGGACGTCGGCGAGGAGCACCACCGGGCACTGCCAGATCTCGCGGTCGAGGCCGGCCGCCGACAGCTCTTCGCGAGCGATCGAGTCGGCGGCTCGAAGCACCTCGAGCCGGTCGGCGGTGACCTCGCCGATGATCCGGATGCCGAGACCCGGGCCGGGGAAGGGTTGGCGCCACACGATGGCTTCCGGCAGGCCGAGCTCGAGGCCGACCCGCCGCACCTCGTCCTTGAACAGGTTGCGCAACGGCTCGACCAGGTCGAACTTGAGGTCGTCGGGCAGCCCACCCACGTTGTGGTGTGACTTGATGCGGGCCGCGTCCTTGGTGCCCGACTCGATGATGTCGGGGTACAGGGTGCCCTGGACGAGGAAGCGGGCGTCCTCGAAGTCGCGCGCCACCTCCTCGAACACCCGGATGAACGTCGCCCCGATGGCCTTGCGCTTCTGCTCGGGGTCATCGACGTCGTTGAGAGCCTCGAGGAACCGATCCGCGGCCTTCACGTGGACCAGGTCGACCTTGAACTGGCGGCGGAAGGTGTCCTCCACCTGCTCGGACTCGCCGGCCCGCATGAGCCCGGTGTCGACGAAGACGCACGTCAGCTGGTCACCCACCGCCTTGTGGACCAGGGCGGCGGCGACGGCGCTGTCCACGCC
>JALYWQ010000475.1 GCA_030852625.1 Actinomycetota bacterium | reverse complement strand
CGCCCGGCGAGCACGCCGGTGCCGAAGCGGACGCCGCGGTGACCGCCACCCCCGGGTGCACGCTCGTCGTGCGCACGGCCGACTGCGCCCCCGTGGTGCTCGAGGGCGAGCGCAGCGTGGCCGTCCTGCACCTCGGCTGGCGGGGCCTGGTGGCCGGGCTGGTCGCAGCCACCGTCGAGCTGATGGCGTCCATCGACGACCGCCCGCGCCGCGCTCACCTCGGGCCGTGCATCCGACCCGAGTGCTACGAGTTCGGCCCCGACGAGCTCGACCCGATCGTGCAGCGGTTCGGCACCGGCGTCCGCGGCACCACCGCCGACGGCCGGCCGGCCCTCGACGTCCCCGCCCTCGTCCACCGTTCGCTCCACGAGCACGGCATCGACGACCTCCTCGACAGCGGCGAGTGCACCGCGTGCCGCCCGGGCTGGTTCAGCCACCGGGCCCGGCGGGACGACGCCCGCTTCGCCACCGCGGCGTGGCTCGGGGCATGAGCGTCGTGGCCGACCCCGCCACCACCTCCGTGGCCGCTGCGGTCGAACGCACGCGCCAGCGCATCGAGGCGGCCGGCGGCGACCCCGAGCGGGTCCGCATCCTCGCCGTCACCAAGGGCCAGCCGGCCAGCGCCGTGGATGCCGCCGTCGCCGCCGGGGTGCACCAGGCGGGGGAGAGCTACCCGCAGGAGCTACTGGCCAAGGCACCCCAGGTGGTCGGGCCGGTGCGCTGGCACTGGATCGGACGCCTCCAGCGCAACAAGGTGCGCCAGATCGCGTCGCTCGTCGACCTCTGGGAGAGCATCGACCGGGAGGAGCTCGCCGCCGAGGTGGCCCGTCGGGCGCCCGGTGCGGCGATCCTCGTGCAGCTCAACGTGGCCGGCGCCGGCTCCCAGGGAGGCTGCACCCCCGCAGCAGCCCCCGCTCTCGTCGAGCGGTGCCGGGCCCTCGGTCTCGAGGTGCGAGGCCTCATGGCCATCGGCGCCCGGGGCGCGCCCGACGTCGTTCGGGCCGGCTTCCGGCAGCTTCGGGCCCTCGCCGACGACCTCGGCTTGCCCGAGCGTTCGATGGGCATGAGCGGTGATCTCGAAGCAGCAGTCGCCGAAGGCAGCACGGAAGTACGTGTCGGCACGGCCATCTTCGGTCCCCGTGGCGGAAGTTCCGCCATGGGAAACTAGGGTCCAGGTCCCACCAGGAGGGAACCCCCATGGCTTCCATGTGGCGCAAAGCAATGCTCTACCTCGGGCTGGGCCCCGACGACGAGTACGACGACTACGACCAGTACGACGAACCCGCCCCTGCGCCCCTCCGCCCGTCGGCTCCGCCGCAGCAGGCGGCGATGCCGCCGAACCGCTACCCGGTGGCCCAGGTGCCGGAGCCGGCCTACGAGCGCGAGCCCGAGATGGGCTCCCGCTCGGTCCGCACCATCGGACCCACCACCGCCGTGCGCCCGCAGCCATCGGGCGACGGTGGCGACCCCTCGGCCCGGCCCCACACCGCGGTGGTCCGGCCCCTGCAGCCCGTCGCGTCGGCCAAGCCCCACGTCGTCGCCCCCACCTCGTTCAACCAGGCGCAAGAGGTGGCCGACAAGCTGAAGAACACGCAGCCGGTGATCGTCAACCTCCAGAACGTCGATCGCGACCTGTCCCGGCGGATCATCGACTTCGCCTCAGGCCTCTGCTACGGCCTGGGCGGGCAGATGGAGCGGGTGGCCAACCAGGTGTTCCTGCTCACGCCGTCCAACGTGGAGGTGTCGGCGGAGGACCGACGCCGGCTCCACGAACACGGCTACCCGGAGGGATGAGCCGAACCCCGTGCTGTGCACCATCCTCACGCTCTACCTCTACGTGCTGTTCGCGCGCATCCTGCTGTCGTGGTTCCCGGTCACCCCGGGCGGCGGGCTGGCCTCGGTGGTCAGCGTCCTCTACAGCCTCACCGAGCCGGTGCTCGGTCCGTTGCGGCGCGCCATCCCCCCGGTGCGCCTCGGTGCGGCCGCCATCGACCTGTCCCCGCTGATCGTGCTCATCGGCCTGCAGCTGCTGATGGCCTCGATCTGCTGAGCCACGACATCCGACGAGTAGCAAGCCCGCTCCGTGGGTAACGCCGTTCCGGAACGGGACGGACTCGACCATCAACCGAGAAGGCGCATGAGTACCATCCAACGTATGGAACTGACCTCGCAGGTCCTGCATGATGCCGAGTTCCGCGAGGCGAAGCGCGGTGGCTACAACACCCAGGACGTCGACGAGTTCATCGAGCAGGTGAAGGGGGAGCACGAGCGCGCGGACGCCGAGGCCCGGCAGCGGATCGACGCGCTGGAGGCCCGTGTCATCGAGGCCGAGCGCCGGGCCGCCGAGGCCAACGAGCGGGCATCATCCACCAGCGACGCCGACGAGACCCTCAAGCGCACCCTCGTGCTGGCCCAGCGCACCGCTGACGCCGCCATCAAGGAAGCCGAGGAGCAGGCGTCGCGCACCCTGTCGTCGGCGCAGGAC
>JALYWQ010000351.1 GCA_030852625.1 Actinomycetota bacterium | reverse complement strand
CCAGATCCTGCGGGGCTGTCTCCGCCGCAACCTGCCCGGGCCCTACCAGCTCCAGGCGGCCCTCAACGCCGTGCACAGCGAAGCGTCGTCGATGGCCGACACCGACTGGGGGCAGCTGGTGCAGATCTACGACCAGCTCCTGCAGTTCGTGCCCAGCGCCGTGGTTCGGCTCAACCGGGCCGTGGTGGTGGCCGAGCTCGACGGGCCGCACGTGGCCCTGGCGCTGGTCGACGAGCTGGCTGAGGAGCTCGACGGCTACCAGCACCTCCACGCCACCCGGGCCGACCTCCTCACCCGCCTGGACCGCGTCGCCGAAGCCGCCGACGCGCAACGCCGAGCGCTGACCCTCACCACGAACCCCGCCGAACGCCGTCTCCTCGAGCGACGCCTCGCCGACCTCGGACCCCTCGACTAGAACCGTCGGCGTGCAGTTCCACAAGCTGACCTCGACCGACGGGTTCATCGCCTTCGACGTGGGAGACGCTCCCGCGGTCGGCGTGGTCCGCCTGGCCCCCAAGGTGCTGCGAGACGGGGCCGAGCTCCTCGCCCGATCCACCACCTACCTCGGGGCCAGCTTCGGCCTGCGGATCGGCGGCGGCTCGGCGGGCCTGAACGCCAAGCCCGACGCCCGCGACGACGCGGTGGCGGCGTTCACCGCCGAGGTGGCCGAGCTCGTCGAGTCGGGCCGCTGGCTGCCCGGGCCCGGCGTCGGCATCCGGCCCGACGACCTGGCGTCGCTGCCGAAGTCGGAGCAGCGGGCCACGGCCTTCGACCACACGAGCACAGCAGAGAGCGCGGTGGCCGCCGCCGTCGGCGCCCTCGGTTCGCTCGACGGGAAGTCGGTGGCCATCGTGGGCGAGGGACCCGTCGCGGAAGCGGCCGCCATGTCGGTCGGCGCCAACGGCACCACCGCCACGCCCGGAGCGGCGTTCGACACCGAGGCCGACGTGCTGTTCGTGGCCGGCAAGGCCGGGGTCCTCGACCACGACCTGGCCTTCACCGTGAAGGCCAAGCTCGTCGTCCCGCTGTCGCCGGTGCCGGTGACAGCGCGCGCCCTCGCCATCCTCGGCCGGGCCGGCACCGTCGTGGTCCCCGACTTCCTCGCGCTGGCGGCGCCGGTGCTCGCGGCCGTCGACCCCGACGGGGGCGATCCGATCGAACGGGTGCTCACCACCGTCGCCGAGCTCGCCGTCGAAGGAACCGAGCTCTGGATGTCCGCCGTCACCCGGGCCGAGGAGCGCCTCCTCACCTGGCAGGACGAGCTCCCCTTCGGCCGCCCGCTCGCCTGAGCCGGCCGATCCAGCGCACCCGGGTGCCGCCCGGTAGCGAGGTAGTTGCATATCTGATGATATCGTCAGGTTGTCATGTTGCTGACCCACCACGAGCGATCCCATGCCTGATCGGGCCCTGGCAGCTGCCCTGAGCGCGCCCGTCTCCGAGGTGAAGGCCGAGCTGTTCAAGGCCCTCGGACATCCGGCGCGGATCCGCATCCTCGAGGTGCTGTCCGACGGCGAGCACGCCGTCGGCGAGCTCCAACCGCTCGTCGGGATCGAGAGCTCGCACCTGTCGCAGCAGCTCGGCATCCTCCGCCGGGCCGGGCTCGTCGCCAGCCGGCGCGACGGCACCTCGGTGATCTACCGGCTCACCGACCCGCTGCTGGCCGAACTGCTGGCCGTGGCCAAGAAGCTCCTGATCTCGTCGCTCGTGCAGACCGAGGACCTGCTGGCCGACCTGCGCACCGCGGCGGAGCGATGAGCTCGCTGCTGCCTGCCGTCACCCGCCTGCTGCCGCGGGCCGACGACTACCGGGCCGCCCGGCGCACATGGAAGCGGGACCTGATCGCGGGTGCCACGGTCGGCGTGGTCGCCCTACCGCTCGCCCTGGCCTTCGGCATCGCCACCGGACTGGGAGCCGCTGCCGGCATCACCACCGCAATCGTGGCCGGCCTCGTCGCCGCGATCTTCGGCGGTTCCGACGTCCAGGTGTCGGGGCCCACCGGGGCCATGACCGTCGTCCTCGTCCCCGTCG
>JALYWQ010000462.1 GCA_030852625.1 Actinomycetota bacterium | reverse complement strand
CGAAGAAGTCGTCGTCGCCGATGACCTCGCGCACCGCCTGGAGCGTCAGCGCGCCGCGCTTGTACACGCTGTCGAGGAAGAGCTCCTGTGGACCCGGGTCGCCGGCAGGGATGGCGAGACCCTCGCCCCGTTGTGAGCGGGCGATGGTGGCGACGTCAGCGCCACCGGCGGCCTCCTCGTAGAGCCACTCGGCGTAGGTGGCGAACCCCTCGTTGAGCCAGATGTCCTTCCAGGAGGCCGGGCTCACCGAATCGCCCACCCACTGGTGGGCCAGCTCGTGGAGCAGCAGGAGCTGCGACCCGAAGTCGGTGCCGATGCTCTCGTAGGGGACCACGGTGAGGGTCTGGGTCTCGAGGGCGAAGCCGATCGATTCGTCGATGGCCACCACCCCGTACTGGTCGAAGGGGTAGGGGCCGAACACGCCGGTCAGGAACTCGAGGAGCTCACCGGTGCTCGCCACCGCCGCCCGAGCTCCCTCGAGCCCGTCCCGGTGCAGGGCGTGGCGGATGGTGACGCCGTCGACTTCGCCGCCGTCGACCAGCTCGTAGTCCCCGATGGCCACCTGCACGAGGTAGGTCGCCATCGGGTGATCCATGGTGAAGCTCCACCGAGTGGTGCCCTCCCCGGGCACCGGCTCCGCGGCGAGACCGTTGGCAGCCACGGTCTGGTCCGACGGCGCCGTGACGTGGATGGCGTAGGTGGCCTTGTCGACGGGGTGGTCGTTCCCCGGGAAGAACGTCGCCGCGCCGCTCGGCTCGCTCACGACGAACGCCTCCCGCCCGTCGGTCTGCCATCCGGGCTCGAAGAGGTCGGTGCCCTCCTCGACGGGCGTGGGCTCGCCGCGGTAGGTGACGACGGTGGTGAAGCGATCACCGTCGTCGATCGGTTCCGGAGGAGTGACGGTGAGCTCCCTGCCGTCCCGTGCGAACTCGGCCTCCTCCCCCTCCACGAGGACCGCGCTCACCTCCATGCCGACGAGGTCGAGGTTGAACCGGCTGAGGTCCTGGGTGGCGGTGGCCTCGACGGTCGCTACACCCGCGAGCTCGCCGAGGTCGGCCAGCCAGGTGAGGTCGAGGTCGTAGTGGGCCACGTCGTACCCGCCGTTGCCGAGCTGCGGGAAGTACGGGTCCCCGACGCCTGACGCGCCGGCGCCGCCCGCCGGATCCGCGGTGCCCGACGACTCGGTCGTGGTGGTCGCGGCGACGGGGTCGGGGTCATCGTCCCGGGAGCACGCCGCCAGGGACGCGACGAGGCCGGCCAGCGCGAGGGCGACGCCAGCTGCGCGCACCCGCGGGGTCGGCAACGGCTCAGCCGGCGAGATCGGAGAGCGGCACGTCGCAGGCCGCCGCCGCGGCGACCATCACCTGGCCGAACTCGGCCTGGATCTCAGCCGACTGGTCGGAGAAGTCGCCGGCCTCAGAGAGCTCGACCATCCCCTCGAGCCCGATCTCGTCGAGGAGGCGTTGGGCGAGGCAGTTGGCGGCCTCGGCGC
Organism: Actinomycetota bacterium; assembly: GCA_030852625.1. Classification (GTDB taxonomy): domain Bacteria; phylum Actinomycetota; class Acidimicrobiia; order Acidimicrobiales; family VFJN01; genus VFJN01. Next base: position 666 of record JALYWQ010000462.1, on the reverse strand, counting down.
TCAGGCCGGAGCCCTCGAGCGACTCGGCCATCGACCGGACGACCGGGTTGGGACCGTCGCTCTCGGCCGAGCAGGTCTCGAGCAACGAGGTGACCTGGCCGATGAAGGAAGCCGGGGGCTCCTCCTCGTCGCTCGTGAAGGTGAGGACGAGGGTCTCGTGCACGAAGCCGCTGTCCTCCATCTCCCGCTCGAGGCACTCGAGGCCACCGGCATCGAGCTCGAAGTCCTCGTTCATCTGCGCCGCGAGCTGGCCCGTGAGGTCGGCGCAGTCGAGCCACTCGTCGACGACCGCGGAAGCGTCGTCCTCCGAGATCACCCCGGCACCGAGGAGCTCGCCCGGCCCCTCGTCGTCGCCGAAGTCCTCCGGCTCCACCCCGTTCTCCTTGAAGACGTCGGCACCGAGGTTCGACATCATCGCGACCGCCATGCACTCGGCTTCGTCCGCGCTCACCGCAAGGTCGTCGGGATCGGAGTCGTCGGCGAACTCCGCTGCGATGACGTCGGCGTACTGCCGCTCGAGGGCCGTGAGCTCGGCGCCGTCGGTGGACGCATCGTCGGAGCCACCGTCGTCACCGCCGCATGCAACGAGACCGAGGGCGGCCACGGACAGCAGGGCAATGAAGCGGGAGCGGTGCGATCGCATGGCGGGGCACCCTAGTGCGCCGC
>JALYWQ010000417.1 GCA_030852625.1 Actinomycetota bacterium | reverse complement strand
AGCAAGCCGTGCTCCACGGCCTCCGTACCCAGCTCCCGGACACGACGGTCGTGGTGGTCACCACCAACCGCCACGTGCGGGATTCGGCTGACCGGGTGGTCGAGCTCAGCGACCGACGTCTGGTGGCGCCGTGACCGCCGCCGACACCACTGCACCCGCCGAGCCGACGTTCCCCACGGCGACCAGCGGCCAGCTGCTGGCACGCGTGCGGCAGGAGCTCCGCACGGAGCGCCCCTTGGTGCTCGGTGCGGTCGTCGCCACGATCTTCGGCTCCGTCCTGCTCGCGCTGGGGCCGTGGCTGATCCGTCGGGCCATCGATGACGGGATGCTCGCGAGAGACACCGGTGTGCTCGAGGGCTCGGTGCTGGCCTATGGCGCGGTGCTGCTCGTGGGCGGCTTGATCGGCGGGGTGCGCACGGCACTGACCGTGCGAGCGGCCGAGCGCTCGATCCACCGGGTGCGGAGCGACGCCCTCGCCGGCATCCTGCGCATCGACCCCGGGGCCTACGACCGGGCCCGTCGGGGCGACCTCCTCTCGCGGGTGAGCACCGACACCGAGGCCCTCTCCGATGCCGCCCGCTGGCTGGTGCCCGACGCCACCCGCTACGTGATCGACCTCGCCACCGCGCTGGTGGCCGTGGCCCTGCTGCACCCACTGTTCGCGGTGGCGGCGCTGGCGGCGGCGCCGCCGATGGCCATCGCTGGTCGGGTGCTGCGGAAGCGCAGCGCCGTCGTCTACCCCCGGTACCGCAGCGAGCTGGCCGGCGTGGTGGGCCAGGTCACCGAGACCGTCGAGGCCGCCACGACGGTGCGGGCCTTCGGACGCCGGGCCGACCGGCTGGCCCGGCTCGAGGAGGGCAACGCCGCCGTCACCGCTCGGTACCTCGACGGCACCTCGATGCGGAACCGGTTCTACGCCACCCTCACCACGACCCGGGTGACGGCCACGGCCCTCGTCGTGCTCGTCGCCGGGCTGCTGGCCACCGGCGGGACGATCACCGTCGGCACCGCGGCGGCTGGTGCCATCGCCGTCACGTCGGTGTTCGGCCCGATCGCCTGGCTCACGGAGCTGGTCGACCAGCTGCTCTCGGCCCGGGCCGCCCTCGACCGCGTGGTGGGCGCGGCGCTGGTGCCGGAGGAGGCCACCGCGGGCGAGGCCCTCCCGGCCCGCGGCGAGGTCGAGCTCGAGGGCGTGTCGTTCGCCTACCTCCCGGGCCGGCCGGTGCTCGAGGGCATCGATCTCACGATCGCGTCCGGCGAGCGGGTGGCGGTGGTGGGGGAGACCGGCGCCGGCAAGTCCACCCTCGGCCGGCTCATCGTCGGGCTGGTACAGCCGGACCGAGGAACGGTGCGCGTCGGCGGCATCGACCTGACCGCGGCCGCGCCGGACGATCGCCGGCGTCGCCTCGTCCTCCTCACCCAGGAGCCCTGGTGCATCGACGGCACCATCGCCGAGAACCTCCGGCTCACCGCTCCCGAGGCCACCGACGCCGACCTCGCCACCGCCGTCGAGGCCCTCGGCCTCACCGCCTGGGTCGCCGCTCACCCCGACGGGCTGCACCGCGAGGTGGGCTCGAACGGTGAGCGGCTCTCCACCGGCGAGCGCCAGCTGGTCGCCCTGCTCCGCGCTGTGCTCACCGACCCCGCCGTGGTGGTGCTCGACGAAGCCACGGCGGTGCTCGACCCCGAGATCGAGGCGCTGGTGGGGACGGCCCTCGACCGGGCCCTCACCGACCGCACGGTCGTGGTGATCGCCCACCGGCCCGAGACGGCGGCGCGGTGCGACCGGGTGATCGACGTAGCCCATCACCATGTGTCAGGCAAGCTTGACAACACCCACTAGGGGCTCCGAGACTCCGCCGGTGATCAATCGCTCCAAGGCCCTAACGGCCCTCACCGTCACCACCGTGCTGCTCCTCACCGTCGCCTGCGGAGGCGACGACTCGGGCGACACGTCCACCGACACCGAGCAGGACGGCGGCGACACCCGCACCGTCGAAGGCGCTTACGGGCCCATCGAGATCCCGGCCGAGCCCCAGCGGATCTTCGCCGACCTCATGACCGTCGACTACCTCACAGCCCTCGGCTACGACACCGACAAGATCGTCGGCGTGTTCGACGCCGAGTACTTCAAGGCCAGCGACGACCACTACCTGGCCGAGTTCTTCGCCAGTCAGGAGCTCGTCGACCCCGGCTACCAGCGCAACGCCAACCTCGAGGCGATCGCGGCAGCTGATCCCGACCTCATCCTCATGCCCTTCGACCAGATCGACGGCGCCGAGGTGCAGGACGAGCTCGGCAAGATCGCCCCGCTGCTCGTCGTGCCCACCAGCGAGACCCGCGACCCGGGCACCCGCTACGGCGGCACGGCGTCGTTCCAGGACTGGCGCTCCACCCTCCGGGCCTATGGCGAGGTGCTCGAGCTCGATGACGAGGCCGAGGCCTACATCGCCGAGACCGACCAGCAGCTCGCAGCCCTGCAGGCCGAGCACGGCGAGCTCATCTCGTCGATCACCGCCACCGAGGCCAAGGTCGGCCCCGACTTCATGGCCATCAACGCCCTCAACACCGCCCTCGACTCCGGGGTGCTGGGCACGATCCTCATGAGCGAGCTCGGCTTCCAGTCGCCCCCGGAGCAGGCCGCCGCCATCGTCGACGACTACGGCACCGTCGAGCTGTCGAACGAGAACATCGCCCTCCTCGACGGCGACATCCTCTTCCTCGAGGTGCGGGAGGACTCGAAGCTCCACGAGCAGAGCCCGCTCTGGCCCACCCTCCGGGTGGTGCAGGAGGACCACGTGTTCGTCGTCGGCAACCACTGGGAGTACGGCGGCGCTGTCGCTGCCCGCGACGTGATCGCCGACATCGACGCCGCCCTCGACGAGCTCGCCGCCGGCTGATCGGTTCAGCGTGACGGTCGTCGCCGCACGGCCCGAAGGGGCCGTCGAAGCGCTCCCGGCGACCACCGTCACCCCACGCGCCCGCACGGGGCTACTCGCCTCGGGCTGGACGCGAGGCAGCGGCCTGCTCGTCGCCTTCGCCATCCTCGTCCTCGTCCTTCTGGCGTCGTGTGCGTGGGGCGCCAAGCCGATGGGCCTGTCGAGCGTGTGGGACGCCTTCGTCGACTACGACCCGAGCAACCAGGACCACATCGTCGTCCGCTCCCTGCGAGTGCCCCGCACGGTGCTCGGCATCGCGGTGGGCGGGGCGCTCGGCGTGGCCGGTGCCGTGATGCAGGGGGTCACCCGCAACCCGCTCGCCGATCCAGGTCTGCTTGGCATCGAGGCCGGCGCGTCGCTGGCCGTGGTGGTGGCCATCTACGCCTTCGACACCACCACGCTCACCTCGTACGTGTGGTTCGCCTTCGCCGGCGCCGCCATCGCCAGCGTGATCGTCTACACCCTCGGGTCACTGGGCCGGGGCGGGGCCACGCCCGTGAAGCTGGCCCTCGCCGGCGCTGCGCTGGCCTCGCTGTTGGCCTCCTTCACCACCGCCATCCTCCTCGTCGACCTGGCCACCCTCGACCAGTTCCGCTTCTGGGTCGTCGGTTCCCTGGCCGGGCGGGACGGCGACATCGCCCGACAGGTCCTGCCGTTCATCGCCGTCGGCCTCGTGCTGGCGGTGGGCTCGGCCCGCCAGCTCAACATCCTCGCCTTGGGCGACGACATGGCCCGCACCCTCGGTCAGCGGGTGCAGGTGGCCCGCTTCGTGTCGGCCCTTGCGGTGATCATCCTGTGCGGCGCAGCCACTGCGGCGTGCGGCCCGATCGGCTTCGTCGGTCTCACCATCCCCCACATCGCCCGGGCCATCTGCGGCCCCGACTACCGGTGGATCCTCCCGTGGTCCATGGTGCTCGGGCCGATGCTCCTCCTCGGCTCGGACATCGTCGGCCGGCTGGTGGCCAGACCCGGCGAGGTGCAGGTCGGGATCGTCACGGCGCTGATCGGAGCCCCGTTCTTCATCCTGCTGGTGCGGCGCAGGAAGCTGGCCGAGCTGTGACCGCCACACCCGGGACGGCCCTCTCCTACGACCGGCTGGTGGTGTTCCGGTCGCGGCGGCTCGGCCTGTCCACCCGGGTGCACGCCCGGGCCGTGCTCGTCACCATCGTGGTGTCGGCCCTCACCTTCGCGGTGTTCTGCTGGTCGCTCGCCGTCGGCGACTTCCCGGTGCCGATCGGCGACGTTCTCCGCAGCATCGTCGGGCAGGGCGAGCCCGGTTCCGACTTCATCGTGCGCACGCTCCGCATGCCGCGCGCCCTCACCGCGATACTCGTCGGTGCCGCCTTCGGACTCTCGGGCGCCGTGTTCCAGCGGCTGGCCCGCAACCCGCTGGCCAGTCCCGACATCATCGGGGTGAACGCCGGCGCGGCGGCCTCGGCGGTGTTCGTGATCGTGATCCTCGACGGCACCGGCAACCAGGTGACCTTCGGCGCCCTGGCTGGCTCCCTGCTCACGTCGCTCGCGGTCTACGTGATGGCCTACAAGCGGGGCGTCACCGGCTACCGCCTGGTGCTCGTCGGCGTCGGCGTCACAGCGATGCTCGCCTCCGTCACGTCCTACCTGCTGACGAGGGCCGAGATCTTCGACGCCCAGCGGGCCATGATCTGGCTCACCGGCAGCCTCAACGGGCGAGGGTGGGAGCACGTCCGGCCGGTCTTCGTAGCCCTCCTGGTGCTGCTACCGGTCGTGCTCGGCCTGGCCCGTCACCTCCGGATGCTCGAGCTGGGCGACGAGACGGCCAAGGGGCTCGGCA
>JALYWQ010000409.1 GCA_030852625.1 Actinomycetota bacterium | reverse complement strand
GCTCCGGAGACGGTGGTCTCGTGGGCGCCGGAGGGTGTGGCGGGTTGCTGGGTCCCGGAGACGGTGGTCTCGTGGGCGCCGGAGGGTGTGGCCGGTCGCTGGGCTCCGGACACGGTCGTCTCGTGGGCCCCGGACACCACGGGGCGCTGCTGTCCCGACACCGTCGTCTCGTTGGCCCCGGAGACCCGGGTCTCGCCAGCGCCGGTGACCGCTGGCTGCACGGGGCCGGTGATCACGGTGCCGGCGGCCCGTTGGGCGCCGCTCGTGACCGTCTCGTTGGCTCGCGACCCGCCGGTGGTGACCCGGTCCTGGACGCCCGAAGGCCGCACCGCCTCGCCCGAGGTCGTGGTGAACGCACCCGTGGTGCGGGATGCGCGCGACAGCCGTTCCGACCCGAAGATGGCCACGCCCGAGTGGTCCAGCCAGCTCGGGCCCCACGACGCCACGCACGCCGCACCGACGGCCACACCGAGGTCCTCGGCGCCCTGGTAGCGGACGTCGGCATCGCGCGAGAGGGCGGCCATCACGACGGCCTCGATCGGTTCGGGGACGTGCGGCGCAGCTTGCCGGAGCGGGATCGGGTCCTCGTTCAGCCGCTGCTGGAGTAGCTCGCTGGCGGTCTGGGCGCCGACCCAGGGGAGGGCGCCCGACAGCAGCTCGTAGATCATCACGCCGGTGGCGTAGACGTCGGAGCTGGGCGTGAGCAGGTCGCCTCGGGCCTGCTCGGGCGACATGTAGGCGGGGGTGCCGAGCACCTGCCCGTCGACGGTGCCGAGGGTGCGGTCGCCGGTGATCACCCGGGCGATGCCGAAGTCGGTGACCTTCACCGCCATCTCGGCGTCGAACATGAGGTTGTCCGGCTTCACGTCGAGGTGGAGGACGCCCTTGCTGTGGGCGTAGTGGAGGGCCGCACAACAGGCCATCACCACCGCGCATGCTGTGGGGGGCGTGAGCCCGTCGGTGGTGAAGCGGTCCCACACCGAGCCGCCGGGCAACTGCTCCATCACGATGAGGCAGATGCCATCGCGCTCGACGTAGTCGAAGATCGGCACGATGTGCGGGTGGGAGAGCCCGGCGAGGGTCTGGGCCTCGTTGGAGAAGCGCTCCCGGACGGCAGGGTCGATGGCGAACGCCGGGGGGAGCTCCTTGATGGCGACGCCGCGCTCGAGTCGCCGGTGGCGACCGAGGTAGACGACGCCCATGCCGCCCCGGCCGAGCTCGCGCTGGACCTCGTACTCGGGCAGCACCATGCCGATGCGCGACGCATCAGAGGCTGTCACCGCCCGTGCCATCAGTTGCCCGTCCCTTCCCACGCGACCACCGCCCGGCCCCGCGTGACCACGGAGAAGATTCGCACATCACAAGGCCGAACGGGCTGTGACGATGGTCAACCCCAACACCCATCCGAACCAGGGGGCCGTGGTTGCGGTTTCCGGCAACTCCGGCCCCCCGGTTGCGTGGGGTGGTGTCGTGGCTCCATCTCAGAGGCGGGTGAGGGCCTCCAGGGGGAACGGCGTCCGGGCCAGGGGAGCGACGGCCATGCGCACCAGCGGCAACGGGTTGTCGTCGCCGGCGATGCGGTTGGCACTCAACGCGTCACACCCCGCACAGCGGTGGATGAGGACCCACTCGCCGTCGCCGCGCACGGAGATGGCGATGGGGTCCATCCGGGCGCCGCACTCGGCCCGCCGGTCGCCGGGCGTCCAGAGGTCGAGGTGGCGGCTGACGAGGCAGCTCGGACAGTGGTTGCGGTGCGCCGTGCCCGGTGCGTGCATCGAAACGTCGAGGCGGCACTGGACACAACGGAAGGACTCGACGCGGTGGTCACCACGGCGTCGACGATGGTCGTTGGAAGACAACGGAGGTACTCCTGCGGTGGTTGCTCGGACGGGGCGTGGTGCACGCCGCCGCCGACCGCGGGACCTCGGCTACATGAGTTCGATCAGGTGCGAGGGGCTCCCGAGGGCCGGACGACGGCGCTCCGAGCGATCCGGGACGTCAACATCAGGGCCTCCTCGACGGCGGCTCGGGCGGGTCCCGAGCAGCCGGACCATGGCTACTGCGGCGACCGCGGAGCGGCCAACGAATTTCCCGGTTGAATGGGGTCGTGAAGATCGAGATCTGGAGCGACGTCGCCTGCCCCTGGTGCTACGTGGGCCTGGAGCGGTTCGAGCGGGCCGTCGCCGAGACCGGCATCGAGGTGGAGGTCGAGTACCGGCCGTTCGAGCTCGACCCCAACGTGCCCCTCGACGGCCCGGAGCTCGAGGCCTACCTGGCTCGGAAGTTCGGTGACAAGGAGCGGGTCCGGGCGGCCCACGCCCGCCTCACCGAGGCCGGCGAGGAGCTGGGCATCGACTTCCAGTGGAAGGGCATGCGCCGCCGCAACACCTTCGACGCCCATCGCCTCCTCAACTGGACGCTCCACACGTTCGGCCCAGCGCAGCAGCACGCGCTGAAGCGACGGCTCCTGGTCGCCCACTTCACCGAGGGCCGCGACGTCGCCGATCGCGACGTGCTGAGCGACCTGGCCGGCGAGGTCGGCATCGACCGTGACGACGCTCGTGCACTGCTCGACTCCGACGAACAGCGCCACGAGGTGCAGGCCAGCCGGGACGAGGCGTACACCAACGGGATCCAGGCCGTGCCGACCTACGTGATCGAGGGGCAGTGGATGCTCCAGGGCGCGCTCGAGACCGACAAGTGGGTGCGGGCCCTCCGCACGATCGAGCGCGAACTGGCCGAAGCCGAGCCCGCGTCCTGAGGTCGGTTGCCGGTTCTGCCGGCTGGTGCGTGCGCTTGGTGACACATACGCAGCAAAACC
>JALYWQ010000398.1 GCA_030852625.1 Actinomycetota bacterium | reverse complement strand
GCCGAAGGCGCCGCGGCGTCGGACGTGATGGCCGGCGGCGCGGTGTTCGGAGCCGGGGGCGGCGGGCTCGGCGTCCTCGGCGCGGTGGCGTTGGCGTTCTTCGCCGCGAGCAGCGACACCACGTCACGGCACCCCCGCATCTCCGACATCGGCTACACGCTCCAGAGCTCCCTGGCACCCGGCCTCTGCGCCCTCAGCGTCGTGCTGGTCACCCGCTACGACCAGGGTTCGGCCATCGTGCTGCTGCTCCTGGTGTCGGCCTTCGAGACCGGCGACTTCCTCATCGGCACCAGCGCCAAGAACCCCTACGAGGGGCCGGGCGCCGGGGCCGCCGCCATCATCGTGGTGACGTTCATCGTGTCGTCGCTACCGATCTCGGCCCTGTCGTTCGGCGAGGCGTGGATCCTGGGCGGCTCGATCGTGCTGCTGGGACCGGCGGGCCAGTTCCTCGCGTCGGCGGTGCTGCCGGCGGCCACCAGCGACGCGCCGGCGCTCCGCCGGCTCGACTCGCTGCTGCTGGCGGCACCGCTCTGCGCCGTCATCGCCGGCTACGCCATCTCCCACTAGGGACGGCTCGCGCTGAGGGCGCTACGCGGCGGCGCGGAACTGCTGGTCGACGAAGTCCCAGTTCACGAGGTGCTCGAGCACGTGGGACAGGTAGTCGGGTCGCTTGTTCTGGTAGTCGAGGTAGTAGGCGTGCTCCCACACGTCGATGGTGAGGAGCGGCGCGAGGTCGTGGCGGATGGCGGTGTCGCCGTCGTGGGTGGTGGCGATCGAGAGTCCCGACCCGTCGTGCACCAGCCAGGCCCAGCCCGACCCGAAGTGGGCGGCGGCCTCCTCGGCGAACTCCTTCCGGAACGTCTCGAGCGAGCCGAAGGCTGACGAGATGGCGTCGGCCAGCTCGCCGCTCGGGTCGGTGCTCGACGGGGCGAGGCACTGCCAGAAGAAGGAGTGGTTCCAGTGCTGGCCTGCGTTGTCGAGGACCTTGCCCTCGGCCTCCCGCACGAGGGTGTCGAGGGTGGCGTTGTCACCGTCGCCGTCGGTCAGCTCGTTGAGCTTGTCCACGTAGGTCTTGTGGTGCTTGCCGTGGTGGAGCTCGAGCGTCTGGGCGCTCATGTGGGGCGCGAGGGCGTCGGTGGCGTAGGGGAGGGGAGGGAGTGAATAGGCCATGTCCTCGCGCTACCCAGGGGGGATGGTTGAGCACACCTTCCGGTATCAGTAGGTTTCGACACAGCCGCCATCCCAACCCGAGAGGTGCCCGTGGAGCTGTTCGAGAATTTCGTTGACCCTGGCCAGGGTCTGTCCGTCCTCACCCGAGGGGCCCACATCCTTTCGGGCGTCACGTGGATCGGCTTGCTGTACTTCTTCAACTTCGTGCAGACGCCGGCCTTCGCCGAGCTGAGCGATGGCGCCCGCTCCGAGGCGCTTCGGAAGCTCACCTACCGAGCCCTCTGGTGGTTCCGGTACGCCGCGCTGGCCACCTTCCTCTTCGGCGTGATGCTGTTCGGCATCCAGGGCGACGGTGAGAACACCGACCTCTACCTGTCGGGTCCTGGTGGCACCGGCATCCTCACCGGCATGCTGCTCGGCACCACGATGTTCCTCAACGTGTGGGGCGTGATCTGGCGCAACCAGAAGATCGTCATCGGCAACGCCGAGACCGTCGCCGCCGGCGGCACGGCCAACCCCGACGCTCCTGCGGCGGCCAAGGCCGGCGCCCGTGCCTCCCGGGCCAACACCTTCTTCTCCATCCCGATGCTGTGGTTCATGCTCTTCCCGTCGCACGCGGCGGTGTTCTTCGACGAGATCGGCGGCACCACCATCTACTGGATCCTCGTGCTGGTCACCTGGGCCTTCGTGGAGGCCTCGGCCCTCGGACTCATCGGCGGCATGGACAACGCCTTCAACAAGGCGGTGTTCGACAAGCACAAGAGCACGATCATCGGCGGGTTCGTCTACCTCGCCATCCTGTACTTCATCGGGTACGAGATCCTGCTCAAGCCCTGACGCCCGTCAGCGTCTGGTCGTAGTGGAGGGGTTCGGGGCCGGTTGGTCCCGAACCCCTTCCGCGTAGGTAGCGTGCTGGCATGCGACGGACTCCCCTCACCGTTGCCGGCGCCTCGTTCGCGCTGGCACTCACCCTGGCCGCTTGCGGCGGCGACGACAGCACCGACGACGCCACACCCACCACCTCTGCCGGCGGTGCCGGCGGCGGGTCGGAGGTCGTGGTGGTCGGGAAGAACAACCTGAGCTTCGACAAGGACGCCTACGAAGCCAAGGCCGGCACGGTCGACTTCGTCTACGAGAACGAGGGCTCGATCGCCCACACCCTCCTGGTGCGGGGCAAGAGCGGCTTCAAGCTCTCCATCGGCAACAAGGACGAGGGGTCGATCGACCTCGAGCCCGGCACCTACGAGCTCTACTGCGACGTGGCCGGCCACGAGGCCGCCGGCATGGTCGCCGACCTCACCGTCGCCTAGCCCTCCGCCGCGCCGCACATCGCTGCCGGGCCCGCCGGGGCCACGGGTACGCTGCCGCCTGTGGCTGCGCTCGCCGAGCTCCTCGACCCCGCCTACCCCGGCCCGCTCGCCGAGCGGTCGCTCGACGAGCTCCGCGCCATGCGGGCCGAGTGCCAGGACGTGGAGACCGGCCTGTCGCTGCTGCGCCGCGTGGTGCAGGGCCACCTCGACATCGTCGGCGCCGAGGTCCGTCGTCGCGCCGACGGCTCCGACACCGCCGGTCTGGCCGATCTCATCGAGCAGCTGCCAGCGCTGCTCGCCGACCGCACCCACGCGCCGGGTGTCGGGCGGCTGCCGCAGCTGATGGCACCCGCCGAGGCCGACCCCGGCCTCGAGGACGAACTGGCGCAGGTGCTGGCCCGAGGGTCGGCTGATCTCGGGTCGCTCGACGATCCCGCGTTGGCCTCGTTGGCGGAGGGCCTCACCGGCTTCGAGCAGAAGGTCTCCGGGCATCGGCGGTCCCTGTTCGACCGGATCGACGCCCTCCAGGCGGAGATCACGAGGCGCTACCGCGAGGGCGAAGCCACCGTCGACGCCCTGCTCTGACACCACCTGCGCTTGCCGCGGGTTATCAGTCGTTCGCGACTGTCGCGTAGCCTGCAGGGTGTGAAGGACGAGCTCGAGACCCGATGGCATGACCTGGGCGAGTTCATCCGCGACCAGCGGCGGGTGGGCCACCTCTCCTTGCGGAAGCTCTCCGAGATGGCTGGGATCTCCAACCCCTACCTGAGCCAGATCGAGCGGGGTCTGCGCAAGCCTTCTGCGGAGATCCTCCAGCAGATCGCCCGGGCCCTGGAGATCTCGTCCGAGACCCTCTACGTGCGGGCGGGGATCCTCGAGGAGCGGGACGGGGGTGACCTGGTGGCCGAGATCCGCCGGGATCCCGAGCTCTCCGAGGAGCAGAAGAAGACCCTGATCCGGATCTACATGTCGTTCCGCCACGAGAACGAAGGCGACGCCGGCCCCCCATCCGGGAACGCCGAGGAATCTCTGGTCGATCTCGAGCGTTAGAGCCTCCGGGTACCCCCGATGCGCCGTCTCGCCGTCCTCTCGCTCCACACATCACCGCTCGCCCAGCCCGGTCAGGGCGACAGCGGCGGCATGAACGTCTACGTGCGCGAGCTGGTGTCGGCCCTGGCCCAGGCCGGTGTGCAGGCCGACGTCTTCACCCGCCGCTGGGACGAGGACACGCCCGAGGTCGTCGACGTGGAGCCCGGCTTCCGGGTGGTGCACGTGGAGGCCGGTCGTCACGACCTGGCCAAGGAGCACCTGCCCGACGTCGTCGACCTGTTCGCCGACGGGGTGGCCAAGCACCTCGAGCAGGACGGCGACGTCGACGCCATCCACGCCAACTACTGGCTCTCCGGCGTGGCCGGCCACCGCCTCAAGCACGAGCTCGACCTGCCGCTGGTGTCCACCTTCCACACCCTGGCCCGGGTGAAGGCCGAGACGGGCGACCCCGAGCCGGAGCGCCGGGTGCGGGCCGAGGCCGAGGTGATCGGCTGCTCCGACGCCATCCTCGCCTCCTGCCGGGCCGAGGCCGAGCAGCTCGTCCGCCTCTACGGCGCCGACCCCGATCGCATCGAGCTGGTGCCGCCGGGCGTCGACCACGCCTTCTTCTCGCCCGGGGAGCGTGCAGGCGCCCGCGCCGCCCTCCGCCACCTCGAGCTCGGCGACGGGCCGCTGCTGCTCTTCGTCGGGCGCATCCAACCGCTGAAGGGCCTCGACGTCGCCGTGCGCGCGCTGGCCCAGCTGCGCCGGCCCGACGCCACCCTCGTGGTGGTCGGCGGGGCCAGCGGCATCGGCGGGGCCGCTGAGGTCGAGCGCATCCGCACGCTGGCCGACGACCTCGGCGTGGCTGGCCAGCTCCGGCTCGTACCCCCGCAGCCGCACCACCTGCTGTCCACCTACTACCGGGCCGCCGACGTGTGCGTGGTGCCCAGCCGGTCGGAGAGCTTCGGCCTCGTCGCCCTCGAGGCCGCCGCCTGCGGCACCCCGGTGGTGGCCGCCGCGGTGGGTGGGCTGCGCACCCTCGTCGACGACGGCGTCTCGGGCTTCCTCGTCGAGGGTCGCGATCCGCTCGGGTTCGCCGACCGGGTCGCGCGGCTGCTCGACGACCCCGGGCTGGCCGACACCCTCGGTCGGCAGGCGGCTCGCCGGGCCCGCGACTACACGTGGTCGACGGCGGCCGGCCGGCTCCGGCGCATCTACGGCGACCTCACCAGCCGCCAGCTCGTCGACTGCCGCTGACCCACTCCTGGGTAGCGTCCGGCTCATGGCCGACGTGATGACCGACTCCGAGCTCGAGGCCCTGGCCGCCCGCATCGAGGCGTGGCTGGCGACCCAGCTCGACGAGAACCCCGTGGTCGCCGCCGTCGAGAAGGACACCGAGTCGGGCGAGCGCCGCTGGTTCGTCCGCTGCAAGGGCGAGCAGAAGGACGTGTTCACCGTGTGGTTCCACCTGCGCCAGCGCACGCTGCACGTGGAGACCTACATGATGCCGGCGCCCGAGGAGAACCACGGGCAGCTCTACGAGCAGCTCCTGCGCCGCAACCGGAAGCTCTACGGCGCCGCCTTCGCCATCGGCGACGAGGACGCCATCTTCCTCGTGGGCCAGTTGGCCAACGAGTCGGTCGACGAGGACGAGCTCGACCGCCTCCTCGGCTCCATGTACCAGTGGATCGAGCAGTTCTTCCGCCCCGCCATGCGCATCGGCTACGCCAGCAAGTTCAAGGGCTGACCCTCGAACTGGGTACTCCATTGCATTTCGTGTCATCTGGATCTACGGTGCGAGCGGGCGGCGGGGAACGGGCTCCTCATCCATTGGGGAAGGGGTTTGGCGGTCCGGTCCCCGCCGTCCGCCACCGGTCACCCCACTAGGTTCGGCGCATGGTGCTGCTGCAGGTGATCGGTGGGGGACGCATGGGCGAGGCCCTCGTGGGCGGGCTCCTCGCCTCCACCCTCTCGCCGGGTGACGTGCGGATCGTCGAGAAGGACGCCGGCCGGGTGGAGGCGCTCGCCGCTGCGCTGCCCGGGGTCGTCGTCACCGACGAGCCCGGCCCCGCCGACGGCACGGTGCTGGCGGTGAAGCCGCAGGACGTACCGGCGGTCGCCCGCACCGTCGCCACCGCGGGCACCGGACGGGTCCTCTCGATCGCCGCCGGGGTCACGATCGCGGCCCTTGAAGCCGACCTGGCGCCGGGCACGCCGGTGGTGCGGGCCATGCCGAACACCCCGGCCACGGTGGGGGTGGGCGCGGCGGCCATCGCCGGCGGTACCGCCGCCGGACCCGATGACCTCGACTGGGCCGAGGGGCTCCTCGGCGCCGTGGGCACCGTGGTGCGGGTGGACGAGGGCTTGCTCGACGCCGTCACCGGCCTCTCCGGCTCCGGGCCGGCCTACGTGTTCCTCGTCGCCGAAGCGATGATCGCCGGTGGTACGCAGGCTGGGCTCCCGGCCGACGTGGCCTACGACCTCACCGTGCAGACCTTGCTCGGCGCCGCCACGCTCCTGGCCCGCAGCGACGAGGGCCCCGAGGCCCTGCGGGCCGCCGTCACCTCGCCCAACGGCACGACGGCGGCAGGGCTGGCGGTGCTCGACGACCGTGGTGTCCGTGACGCCTTCGCCGCCGCCATCGCGGCCGCCACGGCCCGCTCGATCGAGCTCGGCAAGCCCTCGAGCTAGGTCCCGGTGAGGGGCTGAACGTCCCACTAGCCACAGGAGCCACACCGCAGTAGGTTGCCGGCACCACCTGCGGAGAAGGGTGCCTTGCAATGGCGACGTCCTCGGCGCGCCCGAAGCTGCTCACACCAGCGGAGGTCGCGGAACAACTACGGGTCTCGGCGATGACCGTCTACCGGCTCATCAAGTCGGGCGAACTCAGGGCGGCGCGCATCGGCAAGTCGTTCCGCATCAGCGAGGACGACGTCGACGCCTACCTGGCGGCCCGCTTCAGCGACGCCGGCTAGGCACGCTTCGCCGGCCCCTCGGGCCCGCCGGTAGCGTCGAACGGGCCATGGCCCGGTTCGACACGATCACCTTCCTCTCCGACTACGGAACCGCCGATGAGTTCGTCGGCGTCGTGAAGTCGGTGATCCGGTCGATCGTCCCCGAGGTCACCGTCGTCGACCTCACCCACGAGATCCCGGCCTACGACGTGCGGGCCGGGTCCCTCGCCCTCGGCCGAGCCACGCAGTACCTCTGCCCCGGAGTGGTGCTCGCAGTGGTCGACCCGGGGGTCGGCACCGAGCGCCGGGCCATCGCCGTCGAGGTCGGCGGAGGGCAGAGCTACCTGGTCGGCCCGGACAACGGGCTGCTGGCGTCGGCCGTCGCCATGTGCGGCGGGGCCACCGCCGCTGTGGAGCTGGCCAACTCCGAGTACCAGCTCGAGGCGCCGGGGCCCACCTTTGCCGGGCGCGACGTCTTCGCCCCCGCCGCGGCCCACCTGTGCGCCGGCGTGCCGCTCCGCGAGCTCGGCCCGGCCATCGACCCGGTGTCGCTGCTGCCGGGCCTGATCCCGATCCCTCGGGACGGCGACGACGGGCTGACCGCCGACGTCCTCTGGGTCGACCGCTACGGCAACTGCCAGCTCAACGTCGACCCCGACGAGCTCGAGTCCTACGGCGACCGGATCCTGCTCCGCTGGGGCGACGACGCCAGGGTGGGCGAGCGAGCGCCGACCTACGAGGGCATCGCCCCCGGCCAGGTCGGCCTGGTGGTCGACAGCTACGGGATGCTCTCGGTCTGCCTCGGCCGCCGGTCCGCCGCCGCCGAGCTGCGCATGGACGTCGGCACGGAGATCACCCTCAGCGTGCCGACCGGCGCCGACGAGCCGAAGCCCGCCGCCCAACCCGTCACCTTCACCCCTCGGAGCTCCTGATGCGTCCCGGCACCACCCTCGTGCTCGCCGTCCTCCTCGCCCTCATCATGGGCGCCGCCGCCCTCCAACTCTTCGTCCTAGCCCGCTGACCGATAACCGCCAAACGCGACAACGTCTGTGTTGACTCCGGTCCGGATACCGGGTCTTCGTCCGCACAGACGTTGTGCGGGTGGACCGAAGGGCGCGAAAGACGAGGCGGCGGGGTGCACCGCGATCGTCGTAGGCGGCGGTGTCATTGGTGGTGGTCGCAGGAATCGGGGTGGAAGCGGCACGCCCGGCGTGCAATAGCCACACCGATTCCTGGAGCCAGACAATCGGTGTGGAATCTGCACGTGTGACGTGCACCTGCCACACCGATTTCTCGTTCTGACGTGGCCGCTACGTAGCGACCGAGCCGGCGACCCCGCCGCCCTGTCTTTCGCGCCCTTTCGTTTGACCTTTCGCCCGGCGCGTTGCGGGCAGAGTGAGGCGCCCAGCTTCTACGGGTCGAGGGTTCGTAGCTGGTCGAGGAGGGCTGCGACGCGGGTGGGGGTTGGCGCTGGCGCTGGTGGCGGTGGCGGTGGGGGTGGGGCGATCGTGGTGGTCGTCGTCGGCGGCGGGGGCGGGGCCGTGGTGGTGGGTGCGGGCGGCGGCGGGGTCGTCGTGACGACCGCGGGGGTGGGCACGTTCTCCGACTGCATGAAGACGTGGGTGGTGAAGAGGCGCCCGTCGGGGAGGAGCACCTCGCCGAGGCCGACGAAGTCGAACTTCGACTCGATGAGGTTGGCGTAGTGGCCGGGGCTGGCGATGAAGGCCTTCATCAGGCCGAGCACGTCCCAGCCGACACCGACGTTCTCGCCGAGCAGGCGCCAGCCGTCGTTGCCCACGTCGCCGGCCAGGTTCGGGTTGTGCGAGATGCTGCCGGCCGCCGCCATGCGCTCCGTCCACCGCTGGGCGACGTCGTTGAGGTGGCTCGAGCTGCGCAGCCCACCGAGGCCGAGGCTGGCCCGCAGGTTGTTGATCGACTGGAGGAACCCCGCCAGCGAGGCACGAGGAGCGGCTACCGCGGCGGGCCGAGCGGTGGCGGTCGGCGCCGCGCCAACCGCCACCGTCGTCGAGCCGAGGACGAACGACGTGGCGACGACGACCGCCAGCACGGCGCGAGCGCACCGGGCCGCGGGTGACCACGTGGCCGTGGCGTCGCGGGTGCGTCGGGTCCTCATGGCGCACTCATCGACGGCGCCCGCGAGGGTCTTGAGCGGCCGCGGCCCGGGTTGTGGTGGACTGCTCCGCAATGTCCCAAAGAAACCTGGCCGAGCTCATCGACGGGCACCCCGACGACGCCGTGGCGCTCATCTCACGTGGCCGGTCGACCACCTACGGCGAGCTGCGCCAGCAGGTGGCCGGCCTGCGCGGGGGGCTCGTGGGACTGGGGGTCGAACCGGACGATCGGGTCGCAATCGTCGCCGCCAACAATTGGTACTTCGTCGTCTCCTACCTCGCGGTGCTCGGCGTCGGAGCCGTGGCGGTGCCGGTGAACCCGGCCAGCCCGGTCCCCGAGCTCCAACGGGAGCTGGGTGCTGTCGGGGCGAAGGCGGTGATCGTCGGGCCCTCGGGTCGTTCGAACGTGGCCGGCCTCGACCGCTCGGCGCTGCCCGAGTTGCGGTGGTTCGTCACCAGTGAGGACGACCACATCGACGGCGCCGTCCTCCTCCGCGACCTCATCGACAGCGAGCCGGTGCCGGTGGTCGAGCGGGCCGCCGACGACCTGGCCGTGCTCGTCTTCACGAGCGGGACAGCCGGCGCCACCCGGGCCGCCAAGCTCACCCACGGCAACCT
>JALYWQ010000385.1 GCA_030852625.1 Actinomycetota bacterium | reverse complement strand
GGCAAGGAGCTGTTCAAGCGCGACAAGGACTACATCGTCGCCAACGGCGAGGTGAAGATCGTCGACGAGTTCACCGGCCGCGTGCTCGAGGGGCGGCGGTGGTCGGAGGGCCTGCACCAGGCCGTCGAAGCGAAGGAAGGGGTGAAGATCAAGGAGGAGAACCAGACCCTCGCCACGATCACGCTCCAGAACTACTTCCGCATGTACAACAAGCTCTCCGGCATGACCGGTACGGCCTCCACCGAGGCCGCCGAGTTCGCCAGCACCTACAACCTCCAGGTGGTGCCGGTCCCCACCAACCGTGGGATCGCCCGGGTCGATCAGGGCGACCTGATCTACAAGTCCGAGGACGGCAAGTTCGAAGCCCTCGTCGACGACATCACCGAGCGCTACGAAGAAGGCCAGCCGGTCCTCGTGGGCACCGTGTCGGTGGCCAAGTCCGAGAAGCTCTCGCAGCTCCTCAACCGCCGCGGCATCAAGCACGAGGTCCTCAACGCCAAGCAGCACAGCCGGGAGGCCGAGATCGTGGCCCAGGCCGGCCGCCTGAAGGCCGTCACCGTCGCCACCAACATGGCCGGTCGTGGCGTCGACATCCTCCTCGGCGGCAACCCCGGCGGCCTGGCCCGTCGCGACCTGCGGGCCGAGGGCGTCGACCTCGACACCCCGGAGGGCCAGGAGCAGCTCGAGCGGCTCACGGAGAAGTACACCGCCGAGTGCAAGGCCGAAGGCGACAAGATCCGCGAGCTGGGCGGCCTCTACGTGCTCGGCACCGAGCGCCACGAGAGCCGGCGCATCGACAACCAGCTCCGTGGCCGCTCCGGCCGCCAGGGCGATCCCGGCGAGAGCCGCTTCTACCTGTCCCTCGAGGACGACCTCATGCGCCTGTTCGCCACCGGTGCCATCAACTGGGTGATGGGCAAGGCCCTCCCGGACGACATCCCCCTCGAGGCGAAGATGGTGTCGAAGGCCATCGAGCGGGCCCAGACCACCGTCGAGCAGAAGAACGGCGAGATCCGCAAGAACGTCCTCAAGTACGACGAGGTCATGAACGAGCAGCGCAAGGTGATCTACGCGCTGCGCGACCAGATCCTCGACAAGAAGGACCTGCGGGACCGCATCCTCGACGAGTACCTCCCCGAGGCCGTGCAGGGGCTCGTCGACACCTACTGCGTGGCCGACTTCCACGAGGAGTGGGACCTCACCGGCCTCCACACCGAGGTGCTCACCTACTGGCCCACCACCATCTCCGACGAGGCGGTGTCCGACGCCAAGAGCACCAAGGACCTCTACGAGCTGCTGCTGGCCGATGCCCGTGAGCACTTCGAGCGCCGCGAGCAGGAGCTCGGCGCCGACGTCATGCGCCAGGTCGAGCGCCAGGTGATGCTGCGGATCATCGACACGAAGTGGCGCGAGCACCTCTACGAGATGGACTACCTCCAGGAGGGCATCAACCTCCGCGCCATGGGCCAGCGCGACCCGCTCACCGAGTGGCAGCGCGAGGGCTTCGACATGTTCGGGCAGATGATGCACGCCATCGCCCAGGACCTCGTGCGCTACGTGATGCACGTGCAGGTGTCGGTCACCCGCTCGGCTCCCAAGCCGGCGCCGGCTGCGGAGGACGAGGCGAAGGTGCCGGCGTTCCCCGCCGCATCGCCGGCTGCCGCCGACGGTTCCGTCGACGAAGCGGTCGAGCCGGCCACCGGTGAGGACGAGGCGGCCGCGTCCGAGGGCACCCCCGAAGGCGGGGACGAACTGGCTCCGGAGATCGAGGCATCGGTCGACCAGGCCATCGCCGAGGAGCACGCCCTCGAGGCCGAGCTGGCCGACGAGGCGTCGGACGCCACTGGCGAGGACGGCCCGGTTGACGACGCTTCCGATGAGGCCGGCGCGGTCGAGGCGGCGGGCGAACCCGAGGAGCCCGTCGACGACATCGTGTCGATCACCGCCACCATCGGTGGCGACGAGGCCGAGGTGCAGATCCTCGGCTACTCGGCCCCCGACGGACCCTCCAACGGTGGCAGCGGCGTTGCCGCTGCCGCCGCCGCGCCAGCGAGCGGTCAGCCCGCCGCGCCGGCAGCTGCCGACACCATGCAGCCGTTCCAGAAGGCCGAGGACGACAAGACGCCTCGCAACGCCCCCTGCCCGTGCGGGAGCGGCAAGAAGTACAAGCGCTGCCACGGCTCCGCGGCCTGACGCCTGATGCGCGACTTCTCCGACCAACTGGTCGAGACGCGCAAGCGCGTCAACGACGCCGAGACCTACCTGAAGATCGAGGAGCTGCGGGCCCGGCTCCCGCTCCTCGAGACCGAGGCGTCTCGTCCCGACCTGTGGGACGACGCCGACGCCGCCCGCAAGGTCACCGGTGAGCTCTCGATGGTCACCGACGACCTGGCCCAGTACGACCGGCTGGTGGGCGACCTGGAGGATGTGGAGACCCTCCACGAGCTGGCCCGGGAGGTCGACGACGCCAGCCAGGAGCCGGAGATCGAACAGGCCCTGGCTGCCCTCGACCGCACCCTGCGCACCCTCGAGCTCCGCTCGATGTTCTCGGGGGAGCACGACGAGCGCGACGCGCTGTGCACGATCCAGGCCGGCGAGGGTGGCGCCGACGCCCAGGACTGGGCCGAGATGCTCTACCGGATGTACGTCCGCTGGGCCGAGCGGCGGGGCTTCGAGGTGGAGGAGGAGTCGTCCACGGCGGGCTCCGAGGCCGGGCTCTCGTCGGTGG
>JALYWQ010000338.1 GCA_030852625.1 Actinomycetota bacterium | reverse complement strand
CGTCGCTCATCCTCGAGGTGGGGCAATGGGTGCTGCGCACCGCCATGACCCAGTGCGCCACCTGGCGGTCTCGCTTCGGGGAACGGTCGCCCGCCGTCGCCGTGAACATCTCGCCGAGGCAGTTCGCCGAGGACGACTTCGTCGAGCGGGTGGCCGACCTGCTGGTGGAGACCGGCGCCGAGGCCACCGACCTCTGCTTCGAGATCACCGAGAGCGTCCTCATGGACGACGTCGACCTCACCCTGGCCACGCTGGGCCGGCTGAAGTCCCTCGGCCTCCAGCTGGCCGTCGACGACTTCGGCACCGGCTACTCGTCGCTCTCCTACCTCCGCCGATTCCCGGTCGACATCCTGAAGGTCGACCAGAGCTTCGTGAGCGGCCTGGGCCACGACCCCGAGGACTCGGCGATCGTTCAGGCCGTGGTCCACATGGGCCGCGCCCTCCGCCTGACAACCGTGGCCGAGGGCGTCGAGACCGGCCACCACCTCATCGAGCTGCGAGAGCTCGACTGCGACGTGGCGCAGGGCTACCACTTCGCCCGTCCCCGCCCGGCTGACGCCATCGACGAGATGCTGGCGGCCGGCCCCGACTGGCTGACGGTGGTCTAGGCCGACTTCACGAGGGCGCCGGCTTCCCAGCGGCCCATGCCGCCGGGGCGGACATCGTGGTCGACCTCGGTGCCCACCTCGATGGTGCGGGTGCCATCGGCGATCTGGGTGCAGTGGAACGGCAGCACCCGACCGTCCTCCGACTCGAGCTCACCCCAGCCCCGGGCCTCGTCGAACGCCACCACCTTGCCGCGCATGGCTTCGGCTAATGGACGATCTTGGCGAGGGGGAGCTCGATGATGTCGGTGGCTCCGGCGTCCTTCAGGGCTGGGATCAGCGTGTTGATGGTGGCCTTGGCCACCACGGTCTCGACGGCGAAGCCGCCGTCGCCGAACAGCTTCGACACCGTGGGCGACTTCATCGACGGCAGGAGGGCGATCACGGCGTCGAGGTCGGCGTCGCCCACGTTCAGCTTCACCAGCACCTTGCCCCGGGCCTCCATCACGCCGTCGAGGAGGGTCTTGATCTGCTCCATGGCGTGGAACTTCTCGGGATCAGCGGCTGCGGCCGGGTTGGCGATCAGCTCGGTGTAGCTGGTGAGCACCTCGTCGATGATCTTCAGCCCGGCGGCACGCAGGGCCCGGCCGGTCTCGGTGATCTCCACGATGCAGTCGACGATGTCAGGGATCTTGGCCTCAGTGGCGCCGTAGGAGAGGCGGATGTCGGCTTCGATGCCCAACCCGTCGAAGAACCGCCGGGTGAGGCCGAGGTACTCGGTGGAGACGCGCACGCCCTGCGGCAGGTCGGCGGCCTTCTCGTACTCGCTGTCCTGCGGCACGGCCACGACCATGCGGATGGGCCGGCTGGTGGCCTTCGAGTAGCGCAGCTGGCCGAGGCTCACGACGTCGCTGGCCGTCTCCTCGATCCAGTCCCGCCCGGTGATGCCGAGGTCGAACATTCCCTCGGCCACGTACATCGGGATCTCCTGTGGGCGCAGGATCCGCACGTCGGCGATGCGGGGATCGTCGATGCTGGCCCGGTAGTCGACCGTGGACGACCGCTCGACGCGGAGGTCGGCCGACTCGAACAGCTCGAGGGTGGCCTTCTCGAGGGAACCCTTGGGGAGGACGAGGCGCAGCACGGGGGTCGAGGGTAGAGGGTGGGCTCGACGGCCCGAAATCGGATCATCCGGATCGTCTGGCCCGGAGCAACGATCGCAGTCGAGCGACCTCGGGATACATGGACGGTCCCCGCAGCGCCACCAGCTGCTCCTCGATGTAGGCGATGTCGATCTCGAGGCCGCTGTCGACGATGGCGGCGAGGTCGACCCAGTCCTTGGCCCGACCGAACGAGAGCTTGAACACGCAGAGGTCCTCGCCCGAGAGGAACGGCAGCACTCGGCCCTGGGGGCCGAACGGGTGGTGGACGATGCGCCGTGCCGCCTCCTCGTAGCGCTCGTGGAGCGACGGGAACACGTCGATCGGGAACGGTTCGACCGGATGGGCGAAGCGGATGCCGGCGATCGGGACGGGGCGGTCGATCTCGATCGGCGAGTACCGAAGCGGGAGCAGCGCGCTGGTGACCTCATCGAGCTCCTCGGTGAAGACGTTGACGTCGATGTCGGCCGTTCCCCGCGGCTCGGCGACGAAGGCGAGGGCCAGGGCTCCGCCGAACGCGTGGGGGAGGTCAGCAGCGCGCAGGTGGTCGTGCACTGCGACGATGAGCTCGACGAACTGCATCAGCGGGCCCGGACGGCCGCTTCGGATGCCTCGAGCACCGCGGTGAGCACCTCGACCCTGGTCTCGTTCGGCGACCGGTGCGTCACGAGCGGTTCGTCGTCCAGCTCGCCACGGACGAGGAGGTCAACGAGCAGGTCGTCGTCGACCGGGGGCGGGCACGCGACGACGAGCTCGCCGGCGCTGGCGAGCAGCTCGAAGCCGCAGGCGTGGACCAGCCGGTGCAACGTGGCCGCGCTCGGCTGACGGCGATCCTGCTCGATGGCGGAGATGTTGGACTGCTGGACCCCGGACACCTCGGCCAGTTGCGCCTGGGTGAGGCCACGGGACCGCCGAACCGATGCGATGAAGGCTCCGTACATGCAAGACAGCATATCGAGATCGATATGCTGTCTTGAAGGTGGTCCCCTACGGGGCTACGGGGAAGGTGTCGGCGAGCCGGGCCATCTCCACGGCCACCATGGCCGCGTCCTCGCCCACGTTGTGGCCGCCGGGGCCCTCCGAGCGGGCCAGGGCTTGGTCGAGGTCTTCGGTGGTGAGCACGCCGAACGCCACCGGGATGCCGGTGGTGAGCTGCACCTGCTGGATGCCGGCCGCCGACTCCCCCGCCACCAGCTCGTAGTGGGTGGTCTCGCCCCGGATCACGCTGCCGAGGCAGATGACGGCGTCGACCTCGCCGGAGGTGGCCAGGATGCGGGCTCCCATCGGCAGCTCGAAGCTGCCGGGGACGGTGACGTCGACGACGTCGGTGTCGGCCACACCGAGCGAGCTGAGACCGCGGCGCACGCCGTCGAGGAGCCGGTCGACGATCTCGGGGTTCCAGCGGGCCCGCACCACCCCGACGCGGAGGCCTTGGCCGGAGAGGCCGCTCGGCCTACCGGCCTTGTCCTGCTCGCCACTCACGGTGCGTCTTCGAGGCCTTCGACGAGGTGACCCATGCGGTCGCGCTTGGTGCGGAGGTAGTGGATGTTCTCGGGGTTGGCGGCCACGACGGACGGGACCCGGCCGGTGACCTGGAGGCCGAAGCCCTCGAGGCCGCCGTACTTGGTGGGGTTGTTGGTGATCACCCGCATGGTCGTGATGCCGAGGTCGACCAGGATCTGGGCGCCGATGCCGTACTCCCGGCTGTCGGCGGGAAGGCCCAGTTCGAGGTTGGCGTCGACGGTGTCGCGCCCCTGCTCCTGGAGGCTGTAGGCCCGGATCTTGTGGCCGATGCCGATGCCCCGCCCCTCGTGGCCCCGCAGGTAGACGACGGCACCGTGGCCCTCGTCGGCGATCAGCTGCATGGCCGAGTCGAGCTGCACGCCGCAGTCGCAGCGGTAGGAGCCGAAGACGTCGCCGG
Organism: Actinomycetota bacterium; assembly: GCA_030852625.1. Taxonomy (GTDB): domain Bacteria; phylum Actinomycetota; class Acidimicrobiia; order Acidimicrobiales; family VFJN01; genus VFJN01. The sequence goes on along the minus strand of JALYWQ010000338.1, from coordinate 3,108 downwards.
TGAGGCACTCGCTGTGGACCCGGACGAGGACGTCGTCCTCCCCCGCCACCGTGCCCCTGACCATGGCCACGTGCTGCTCGCCGTCGAGGAGCGACTCGTAGGCGTAGCAGGTGAAGTCGCCCCACTTGGTGGGGATGCGGGCCTCGGCGATGCGGCGGACGAGCTTCTCGTTCTGGCGCCGGTAGCGGATGAGGTCGGCGATCGAGATCATGAGCAGGCCGTGCTTCTTGGCGAAGCGCTCCAGCTCGGGGACCCGGGCCATGTCCGTCTTCTCATGGTCGACGATCTCGCAGAGCAGGCCGGCCGGGTAGAGGCCGGCCATGTTGCAGAGGTCGATGGTGGCCTCGGTGTGGCCGGCCCGCTTCAGCACGCCGCCCTCTCGCGCCATCAGGGGGTTGATGTGGCCGGGCCGGGCCAGGTCGCCCGGACGGGTGGCCGGATCGCACAGGGCCTGGATGGTGGCGCTGCGGTCGTGGGCCGAGATGCCGGTGGAGGTGCCGTGTCGGTAGTCGACCGTGATCAGGAAGGCGGTGCGGTGGCTCTCGGTGTTGTTGGCCACCATGAGGGGCAGGTCGAGCTCGGTGGCCCGCTCCGCCGTGATGGGCGCGCACAGGTAGCCCGAGGTGTGGTGGAGGAAGAAGGCCACCTTGTCGGGCGTGGCGAACTCCGCCGCCATGATGAGGTCGCCCTCGTTCTCACGGTCCTCGTCGTCGACCACCACGAGGATCTCGCCTCGGGCGTAGGCGGCGACGGCGTCTTCGATGCGAGCGAAGGGCATTCAGGAATCCTTCCAGGCGAGGAGGCGCTCGACGTACTTGGCGGTGACGTCGACCTCCAGGTTCACGAGGTCGCCGGGGCCCTTGTGGCCGAGGGTGGTGACCTCCATGGTGTGCGGGATCACGGCCACCGTGAAGCCGTCGTCGAGCGGCAGCACCACGGTGAGGCTGATGCCGTCGATGGTGATGCTCCCCTTCTCGACGACGTAGCGGAGGAGGCTGGGCTCGGTGCGCACCCGCAGGTCGGGCGCCCCGGTGACGATCTCGCCGACGCCGTCGACGTGGCCCTGCACGAGGTGGCCGCCGAGCCGGTCGGAGAGGCGCACGGGCCGTTCGAGGTTCACCGGGTGCCCGGGAGCCAGGCGGCCCAGCGCGGTGCGGGCGTAGGTCTCGTCGACCACGTCGGCCTCCCACCAGCCGTCGCCGGCGTCCCAGCCCACCACGGTGAGGCACACACCGTTGACGGCGATCGAGGCGCCCATGGTGACGTCGTCGAGCACGGTGCGAGCCGCGATCCGGAGGCGCTGGCCTTCACGCGAGGCGACGGTGCCGAGCTCCTCGACGATCCCCGTGAACATGTCAGCGGCCCTCCTCGTCGAGCACCAGGTCGATGCGGAGATCGTCGCCCATGGGGGTGACCGACACGAATCGACCCCGGGCCAGCGAGGCCATCGTGGGCGCACCGGGGCCGGCGAAGAGCCCGCGCCCGTCGTCGCCCCCGAGGAGGGCGGGCGCCAGATACACCACGTAACGATCGACCAGCCCGGCGGCGTGGAAGGCGTGGGCCACGCCGGCGCCGCCCTCCACCAGCACCTGGAGGTGACCGAGCCTGCCGAGCTCGTCGAGGATCGGCCCGAGGTCACCCTTCCGCTCGAGGCAGGGGTGGACCTTGGCCCCGGGCGGGGCGGCGCCGAGCACCACCCGCACCGGATCGCCGCGCGGGGCGGGCGCGTCGCGCACCGTAAGGGACGGGTCGTCGGCCCGCACGGTGCCGGCGCCGACGATGACCGCGTCGCTGGCCGCTCGGAGGGCGTGGGCATCGGCGCGGGCCTCGGCACCGGTGATCCACTGGCTGGTGCCGTCGCCGGCAGCGGTACGACCGTCGAGGGTGGCGGCCAGCTTCAGCACCACGTACGGGCGGCCGGTGCGCCGGTGGGTGAGGTAGGGCGTCAACTGGTCCTCCACCTCGCCGGCGAGGGTGCCGAGGGCGACCTCGATCCCCGCCGCGGCCAGGCGTTCGAGCCCTTGGCCGGCGACCTTGGGATCGGGGTCGGGGATGCTCACGCACACCCGACCCACACCGGCTTCGATCAGCGCTTCGGCGCACGGCGGCGTTCGGCCGTGGTGGGAGCAGGGCTCGAGGGTGACCCACACCGATGCGCCGGTGAGGTCGGCATGAGCCGCCCGGGCGACATCGAGGGCGACCACTTCGGCGTGGCGTCCGCCGGCGGCCTCCGTGGCCCCCTCGAACACCTCGCCGGTGGCCGTCTCGATCACACAGCCGACCCAGGGGTTGGGCGGTGTGACGGCCCGCACGGCGGCCGCCAGCTCCACGGCTCGGCCGAGTCGGTCGGCGTCGGAGGCGGAGGAACGGGTCATGGCGAAAACTAGAACGTGTTCTAATTCTAGCCGTGCGGGCCGGTCAATGCGGGCGGCCGCCGGCCAAGAGGTCGAGGGCGTGGGGCACGACGTCGAGCACGGCGTCGAGGCACTCCACGCACCCCTTCGTGGACCCCGGCGTGTTGAGCACGAGGGCCTGGCCGATCGTTCCCGCGCAGGCGCGCGACAACCGTCCGAGCGGGCTCACGAGGCGCATGGCCTCGGCCAGACCCGGGGCCTCCCGCTCGAGCACCGCCACCGTGCCCTCGGGCGTGAGGTCGCGCGGCCCGAACCCGGTCCCTCCCGTGGTGACGACCAGTCCGGCGAAGTCCGTGCAGCGGCTGCTGAGGGCCGCGGCCACCGACTCGATGCCATCGGCGACGACGAGGCGCTCCACGACCGCGAAGCCGGCATCGACGAGCCGGGCCTCGAGGGCCGCGCCGGAGCGGTCCTCCCGTATCCCTTCCACCACGCCGTCCGACACCGTGATCACCTTCGCCTGCAATGCCATCGCCGAAGTCTCCTACGTCGCGCGGCGGAGCCGGAGGAGGTACATGCCGTCGGTGTCGGCGCTCTGCGGGAGCAACCGGGCCCCTCGGCCGATCGGCTCCCACGGACCGTCGGGGGGCGGGAGGGCCTCGAGATCGGTGCGGGCGGCCAGCCGGCGGTCCATCCCCGGACCCTCCTCGTCGGTGATCGTGCACACCGAGTAGACGAGGACCCCGCCGGGGCG
>JALYWQ010000361.1 GCA_030852625.1 Actinomycetota bacterium | reverse complement strand
GGCCGGAGGCGAGTACTACGCCGGGTTCCTGATCGAGAAGAGCCTGTCGGTCGACAACGTCTTCGTCTGGGCCGTGATCCTCTCGTTCTTCCGAGTGCCGGCCGAGTACCAGTTCCGGGTCCTGTTCTGGGGCATCTTCGGCGCCCTCGTGCTGCGGGCGATCTTCATCGTCGCCGGCGTGGAGCTGATCGAGCGCTTCGACTGGATCCTCTACGTCTTCGGCGCCTTCCTGCTGTACACGGCCTGGAAGATCGCCCATCACGACGAGACCGAGCAGGTCGACTACAACAAGAACATCGCCATGCGGCTGGTCCGCCGCTTCGTGCCGACCACCACCCGCTACGACGGCCAGAAGCTGTTCACGCTGGAGAACGCCAAGCGGGTGGCGACGCCGCTGTTCACGGTGCTCGTGCTGATCGAGGCCACCGACGTCGTGTTCGCCGTCGACTCCGTCCCGGCGATCCTCGCCGTCAGCCGCGAGACGTTCATCGTGTTCGCCTCCAACGCCTTCGCCATCCTCGGCCTGCGGTCGCTGTTCTTCCTCCTCGGCGGCATGGCCGGCAAGTTCCGCTACCTCAACGTCGGCCTCGGCGTCATCCTGGCCTACGTGGGCGTGAAGATGCTGCTCGTCGGCCCGCCGGTCGAGTGGCACCCGCCGGCATACCTGTCGCTCATCGTCATCGGCATCGTGCTCACCGTGGCCATCGTCGCCTCCCTCCGAGCCGACGCCAAGGAGCATGACGCGGACGACTCCATGGAGCACGAGCTCGAGGCCTCGAAGGAGAAGCCCACCCACTGATCCTCAGGGGCCGCCTCGCAGGCCGCTCCGACTGAGATCCGACACGGTGGGTACATTGCCCGCAGTCGATCCCCTGGGGGGCCAGATGCGCACGTCCACGACCACCACGCTTCGCTTCGTCGCGCTGCTCACCGTCGGGGCCCTGGCCCTGGTGGCCTGTGGCGACACCGAACCGCCGGGAGGCGGCGCCGAGGAGGCGGGGCCGGTCGAGCGGCCGGGGGCCGAGGGGATCGAGCTGACTGACGACTCGCTCCAGGCCGTCACCGTGCTCGACGACCTCGACCAGCCGACGTCGATGGCGTTCCTCGGTGACGAGGGCCTGCTGGTGACCGAGAAGGCGACGGGTCGGGTGCTCCTCCTCGCCGAGGACTCGGACGAGCCGAAGGTGGTGCTCGACCTCCCGGTCAATTGGTTCGACGAACGTGGGCTCCTCGGCGTGACCGTCCATCCCGAGTTCCCTGACGAGCCGCTCGTGTACGTCCATTGGACGGCGCAGACCGACGATGACGCCCCCAACACCCTGAGCAGCCCCGACTCCGACGTGGCCACCCAGGTGCCGGTCCTCGGCAACCGAATCGACCGCTTCCGCTGGGACGGCGGCGCCAACGTGCTGGTGTTCGACCAGAACATCGTCAGGTTCCCGAGCAACACCCTCGACACGGACACGTCGGGCAAGGTGCGCGGCAACCACGACGCCGGCCCGCTCACCTTTGGGCCCGACGGGATGCTCTACGTGATGATGGGCGACCAGAATCTCCGTGGTCAGCTCCAGAACCTGCCGGGCGGTCCCCCGGCCGACGACGCCCACCTCGCCGGCGTGATCCTCCGGCTCGAACCCGACGGTGGCGTGCCGGCCGACAACCCCTTCGCCGATGCCGCAGCCTCGATCGGCGGCGAGGTCGGCGAGAACCTGGCCATGGTCTGGGCCTACGGCATCCGCAACAGCTACGGACTGGCCTTCGAGCCGTCGTCGGGCTCCCTGTGGCAGACCGAGAACGGCGACGACTCCTACGACGAGGTCAACGTCTTCACGGCCGGCGCCAACTCCGGCTGGATGCAGATCCAGGGCCCGCCCGAGCGGTTCAGCAACTACAAGGACCTCGAGGTCGCCAGCCCTGACGGTCTCGACAACCCGACCGTCCCGCCCACGCAACTCGCCGCTGACGCCACTGCAGCAGAGGCCGCGATGCTCGTCCTGCCCGGCAGCCACTACAGCCCGCCGGTGTTCAGCTGGGTCTACCCGCCCGCCGTCACTGCGGTCGGGTTCGTTGCCGACGAGCGACTCGGCGGCGCCTCGGCGAACACGGCCTGGTTCGGCACCGTGCTCACCGGGAGCCTGCTCCGGTACCCCCTGGCCGCCGACGGCGCGTCCCTCGCCCTCGAGGGGCCCCTCGCGGATGGCATCGATGACAACACCGGCAAGGGCGACCTCGGCGAGAGCGCGCCCTACGTCGTGGGTACCGGCTTCGGAGTGATCACCGACATCGAGCAGGGGCCCAATGGCTCGCTCTACGTCGTGTCGCTCGGCAACGGCGCCGTCTACCGCCTCGATCCGAAGTAGCGCTCACCGCAGGAGGAGATTCTTCCATGCCCTGCTAGAACTATCAGCAGAGCAGGATGACCGCGCCCCTCCCCGACCGACCCGATCTGGACTCCCGTGAGCAGATCGCCACGCTGGTTCGACGGTTCTACGCCGACGTCGCCCAGGACGACCTCCTCGGCCCGATCTTCAACGACGTGGCCCGGGTCGACTGGCCGGAGCACCTCGAGAAGTTGACCGACTTCTGGAGCCGCATCCTGCTGCACCAGCCGGGCTACACGGGCAACCCGCTCGCCAAGCACGAGGCGGTGCACGCGCAGCGTCCGTTCACCCAGCCCGACTTCGACCGCTGGCTGAGCCTGTTCCGGGACACCCTGCACAGCGGCTGGCAGGGCTCCCGGACGCAGCAAGCCGACGAGTTCGCCGGGCGCGTGGCGAAGGTCCACGGCAACCGCCTCATCGGCCAGACCCTCCCCGCCGCCGCGAGCGATCCCGTCACGATCTCGCTCGGCACACCTCCGCCCCGAAAGGAACCCTGCATGCCCGACCCCGTCTACGTCCTGCCCGACCTGCCCTACGACCCCGGTGCCCTCGAGCCGCACATCAGCGGACGGATCATGGAGCTCCACCACGACAAGCACCACGCGGCCTACGTGCGGGGCGCCAACACCGCCCTGGCCACACTCGAAGAGGTGCGGGAGAAGGGGGACTTCAGCACGATCTCGATGCTGGAGCGGAACCTGGCCTTCAACGTGTCGGGCCACGTCCTCCACTCGGTCTTCTGGACCAACCTCAGTCCGGACGGCGGTGGCGAGCCCGAGGGCGACCTCGCCGAGACCATCGATGCGACCTTCGGCGGGTTCCCCGCCTTCCGGGCCCAGATGACCGAGGCCGCCAGCACGATCCAGGGCTCCGGATGGGCCCTTGCCTCCTGGGAACCGGTGGCCGGCCGGCTCGTCGTGCAGCAAGTCCACGACCACCAGGGCAACCACGGCCAGGGCACGGTGCCGCTCCTCGCCATCGATGCGTGGGAGCACGCCTTCTACCTGCAGTACGAGAACCGGAAGACCGACTTCTTCGCGGCCATCTGGAACGTCGTCAACTGGACCGATGTCGCGGCTCGCCTGGCCGCCGCCCGGCGAACGAGCGACGACCCGGCCGGCTAGCCGGATTCAGCGGGGCTCCCGCTGGCCGGCTCGGTGTGCATCAGGATGGCGCACCCGGCCCGGCGGGGGTCCTTCGCGACCAACTCATCGACGACCGCGTCGGTGCCGGTCACGAGACCCTCGGCGAGGCCGAGGTGGAGCTGGCACACCGTTTCGCGGTCGACCAGCACGGTGCTGACGAAGGGGCACGTCTCGAGGACGACCTTGGCCTGGGTGCCGCGCCGGCGGACCACCGGCGCGAAGCCCTGCTTGGCCATCGTGACGGCGACACCCTCCACGCCGTCGTGCGACGGGCTGAGCGCGGCCCGCATGGCGGCGCCGGCCTCCCGGCCCACCTC
>JALYWQ010000313.1 GCA_030852625.1 Actinomycetota bacterium | reverse complement strand
CAGCTGGCCACCGCCGACGCCACCGAGCGGGCCGCCCACCGCGCCGGCCGCCTCGCCTCCGCACGAGGGGAGCGCTGAGCGTGGCCGATCATCCGGAGCTCGTCGCCCACCTCCTGGAGCACAGCGTGCGCACCGGTGACTTCGTCCTGAAGTCGGGGAAGCGCAGCAACTGGTTCATCGACGCCAAGCAGACCACCTGCCGGCCCGACGGGATGTTGCTCGTTGCCGAGGCCGCCCTCAGCGTGCTGCCCGCCGACGTCACCGCCATCGGCGGCCTCACCATGGGCGCCGACTCGGTGGCCTTCGGGGTGGCCGCGATCGCCGCCACCCGTGGGCGTGCGCTGCGAAGCTTCAGCGTCCGCAAGGAGGAGAAGGACCACGGTGCCGGTGGTCGCATCGCCGGCGCACTGGAGCCCGGCGATCGGGTCGTGATCGTGGAGGACGCCGTCACCCGTGGGGTGTCGATGCTTGAGGCCGCCGCCGTCGTCCGCGAGGCCGGCGCCGAGCCGGTGCTCCTCCTCCCGGTGGTCGATCGGGGCGGCACCGTGGCCGCCCTCGCCGAGGCCGAGGGCCTCCGCCTCGAGGCCCTGGTCACCGCACCGGACCTCGGCTTCCCCTACGAGGGCTGATCCCGACCTCCTGGGTCGCACGCACTAGTCCCCGTGGTCAGGTGTGACTAGTCACCCCTTTGTCCGAAATGACCCGATCGGGCCATGGGCAATCGGTCCGTTCTTGCTTACCTTCGACACCACGAACCGGACGTTCCGTTCGCACCGATGCGGTGGGCATTGGACCCAGCACCCAGAAAGACTCCCCATGGCCCAGTACGACAACATCGACGCCCCGGAAGCGCTCCTCACCCCGAGCGAGGTCGCCGCGCTCTTCCGGGTGAACCCCAAGACCGTGACCCGATGGGCTCGGTCGGGCAAGCTCACCGCCATCCGCACCCTCGGCGGCCACCGCCGCTTCAAGGCGTCCGAGATCCGGCGCTGCCTCGACGAGATGGGCCACCAGCCCCTCTAGTCGTACGACCGCAGTCGGTCCCTCCACCTAGCCACTCCGCTGGGTGGAGGGGTACCGTCTCAGGCTCCATCGGGCTTCACCGGCGAAGCCCTGGCTCGAGATCGGTACTCCACATGGCCAGCCCCACCGCCGCCTTTTCGATCCGGCTCCGCGTGCGCCTCGACAACCGTCCGGGCACCCTCGGCCGGTTGGCCACCGCGATCGGTGAGGCCGGGGGCAACATCACCGCGCTCGGCGGCTTCGACGTGCGGGGGGCCACCCTCGACGAGCAGTGCATCGTCAACTGCTCCTCCGAAGCCCACATCGAGAAGGTGGTGGGCGTCGTGCACGCTCTCGACGGCGTGGAGCTGATCGAGGTGAAGGACCGCACCTTCGAGATGCACGAGGGCGGCAAGATCGAGGTCCTGGCCAACATGCCGGTCAACGACCGCGACGACCTGTCGATGGCCTACACGCCGGGTGTGGCCCGGGTGTGCACCGCCATCGAGCAGAACCCGGCGCTGGTCCACGAGTACACGATCAAGAAGAACATGGTGGCCATCGTCACCGACGGCACTGCGGTGCTCGGTCTCGGTGACATCGGCCCGGCCGGGGCCCTGCCGGTGATGGAGGGCAAGGCCCTCCTGTTCAAGAACTTCGGCGGCGTCGACGCCTTCCCGATCTGCCTCGACGTGACCACCCCCGAGGAGATCATCGAGACGGTCGTGCGCATCGCGCCCGTGTTCGGTGGGATCAACCTCGAGGACATCGCGGCGCCGGCGTGCTTCGAGATCGAGGACCGGCTCAAGGAGCTGCTCGACATCCCGGTCTTCCACGACGACCAGCACGGCACCGCCGTGGTGGCGCTGGCAGCGCTCGTCAACGCGCTCCGCATCGTCGACAAGAAGATGGAGGACCTCAACGTGGTCGTCGCCGGCGTCGGCGCCGCCGGCGTGGCCTGCTCCAAGATCTTCATGCAGGCCGGCGTCCGCAACATCATCGGGGTGGACCGCAAGGGAGCGATCTGGGAGGGCCGCGACGACCTCAACGTGGCCAAGCTCTGGTTCGCCGAGAACACCAACCCGGAGCGCCGTGAGGGCAGCCTCAGCGAGGTGCTCCCCGGTGCCGACGTGTTCATCGGCGTCTCCGGGCCCGACCTCATCACGGCGTCCGACATCCGCAAGATGGCCAAGGACCCGATCGTGTTCGCGATGGCGAACCCGAACCCCGAGATCCGCCCCGAGGACGCCGACGGGCTGGCCAAGGTCATCGCCACCGGTCGGAGCGACTACCCGAACCAGATCAACAACGTGCTGGCCTTCCCCGGGATCTTCCGTGGTGCGCTCGACGTGGCTGCCACCGCCATCACCGAGAACATGAAGGTGGCGGCGGCGACGGCCATCGCCGAGGTGGTCGGCGACGAGGTCAAGCCCGACTACATCGTGCCGTCGGTGTTCGACACCCGGGTCGGGCCGCTCGTCGCCGAGCGGGTCGCCGAGGCCGCGGTGGCCGACGGCGTCTGCCGCAACGCCACCGCCTGACGCTCCATCAGATTGGGGGTTGGCGAACCTGCTGTGATCTGTTAGGTTCACCTACACCAACCGCTCGAGGACGAGCGGACACCGGAGCGCTGGGGCGTTCGAGCCTGCTGTTGGGACGGGCTCGAACGCC
>JALYWQ010000297.1 GCA_030852625.1 Actinomycetota bacterium | reverse complement strand
TCTCGCGGAACCATCCGCCTTCAGGGTGGGGTTCGAGACCGAGACCGTCGATGATCGCCGTCAGCGCTTCGTCCACGGGTCGTAGTCTCCCACCGTGGCGCGAGGGGGACGACGGCGCCGGGGTGCCCTTGCGGCAGGCCTGGCGGTAGCGACGGCGGCGGTGCTCCTGGCCGTCGCCCCGCGAGCCAACGCCCTCGATCGCACGGAGCTCCGGAGCGGACCGCTCACGGCGACGGTCACCCACGATCCGTTCTCGATCTCCGTCGTCGAGGCTGGGCGAGTGCTCCTGCAGACGGCATCGGCCGGCACGGTGCCGATCGGCGACCGGGGTCCGTTGTCGTTCGCGGTCGGCGCTCGCGTGGCCGCCCAACCGCCCCTGGCCGGCTACGGGATCATCGCCGACGCGCCGCTGGTGTGGTTCCACGCCACGCGTGCAGAACCGCGGGCGGACGGCTCGCTCCTGGTGCGGACCACCGATCCGACCCGCACGTTCGAGCTCACGGTGCGAGCCCCGTCGGCCGGCATCGTCGAGATCGACGCCCGCCTCAGCGACCCCACCGGCGTCGTGCTCACCGGCTCGTCGTTCCTGAACGACGGCCGGCAGCGGTTCGTCGGCTTCGGCGAACGCAGCGAGCGCGTCGACCAGACGGGCCACACGGTCGAGCAGTGGAACGAGGAGGGACCGTTCTCCGCCGGCCTGGCCCGCCCGATCACCGACCCCGTCCTCGGCGAGGATTGGCAGGGCCCGCCACCGGTCGGCCCGTCGAGCAACTTCACGATGCCGTGGATGGTCTCGAACCGCGGCTACGGCTTCCTGCTCGACTCCACGTGGCTCAACCGCTTCGACCTCGAGTCATCGGGCACGTGGCGGGTGGAGACCGCGGAACCCGCGCTGCGGTGGCGGGTCTACGCCGGGCCCACTCCGGCCGCCGTGCTGCAGCGGGCCACCGCCGATCCCACCATCGGTCGCCAGCCGCCAGCCGCCGAGTGGTTCTTCGGGCCGTGGTACCAACCGACCGGCCCGACGGCGTTCCGGGAGCAGCTCCAGCAGGCCTGGCGCACGCCCCTGTCCGAGGGCGGCCACGACGTGCCGGTCACCGTCGCCCAGACCTACACCCACTACCTGCCGTGCGCAGCCCAGGCCGGGAGCCGATCGAGCGGCGGGCAGCGGGCCCTGACCGACCAGTACCACGGGTGGGGCTACCGGGTGACCACCTACGTCAACTCGTTCGTGTGCGACAACCATCCCGACGGCGCCTTCCAGCAGGCCGCCACCAACGGCTGGTTCGTGAAGACGGCGCTCGGCACGCCGTACCCGCTCCCGTACCTCGCCTACCTCGATGCCAGCTCGTCGGTGGTCGACTTCTCCGCGCCCGGCGCCCCCGAGTTCTGGCAGGGCCTCGTCAGCGAAGCCCTCGACGACGGGTACGACGGCTGGATGGAGGACTTCGGCGAGTACGTCGCTCCGGACGCAGTGCTCGCCGACGGCCGCTCCGGACTGGCCGCCCACAACGACTACTGCACGCAGTACCACCGGGCCAGCCACGAGCTCACCTGGCCCCGCAAGGGCATCGACTTCGCCCAGTTCGTGCGGTGCGGGTACACCGGCACGGCGCCGTTCGCCCGGATCGTGTGGGGCGGCGACCCCACCGAGGACGACTCCGAGGCCGACGGCCTGGCCGCGGCGGTGCACCAGGGACTGTCCATGGGTCTGTCGGGCATCGGCTACTGGGGCAGCGACATCGGCGGCTTCCACTCCCTCTTCACCACCGGACGCACGAGCCCCGAGCTGCTCGTGCGATGGCTCGAGGTGGGGGCCTTCTCACCGATCATGCGCACGCAGGCCGAGGGCTACGAGCGCCCCGTGCTCCAGGACCTGCAGCGAGCCGAGGTGTGGACGCCCGAGGTCCTCCCCCACTGGCGGGCCCTGGCCCGCCTCCGAACCCAGCTCTTCCCCTACCTCTGGGCCGCGTCGGAGGAGTACCAACGCACCGGCATGCCGATGATGCGCCACCTCGCGCTCGCCTACCCCCGCGAACCGGTGGCGTGGGATCGCGGCGACCGCGCCGCCAACGACGCCGCCCGGTTCGAGTGGCTGTTCGGGCCCGACCTCCTCGTGGCCCCGGTCGTCGACATGGGTGCCACCGAGCGGGACGTCTGGCTCCCGCCGGGCCGGTGGGTCGACTTCTGGGACGCCGTGACCTACGAGCCCGTCGGCGGTTCCTACGACACCGACCCCGATCACGCGGTGCTCGAGGGCGACCGCGTGGTGCGCGTGGCGTCGGCCATCGGGCAGACGCCGCTCTTCGTGCGGGCCGGTACCTGCCTCCCGATGCTCCCCGCCGACGTCGACACCCTCGACGACTCGGCCGGCTTCGCCCATGACGACCAGGTCGTCACCCTCGCGGAGGGGCGGGATCGAGTGCGGCACCTCCCGTTCGCCGCTACCTGCCCCTGAACGACCCGCCGTTCGGCACCGTCACTTCGGCGAGCGACCGAAGAGACCCTGGATGGTGGCTCGTCGGGGCGGCTTGGGCTTCGGCACCACGTCGACCGCCAGCGCCACCCGCGACGTGATCCCGAGCTTGGTGAAGATGTGCTTGAGATGGCTCTCGACAGTGTGCTTGCTGATGAAGAGCTGCTCGGCCACCGCGCCGTTGGTGAGGCCGTCGGCGACGAGGCGGGCCACCTGCTGCTCGGCTGGGGTGAGCGAATCCCAGGCCTTGGTGCTGGTCGAGGCCCCGGCGTCCGCAGGCACGGCCCGGAGGCGCTGAGCCAGCTCGGCGGCGAGGGTGCGGGCCACCTCGGGGTGGTCGAGGATGGCGCTGAACGCCTCCGGGCCGAGCACCAGCAGCTCGACATCGGTGACGGCTCGCACCGACGACATCCGGGACCCACCAACGAGGAGGGCGACCTCGCCTACCACCGATCCGGGGCCGAGCGTCGCCATCGATCGACCGTCGGTCAGCACCTCGACTTTGCCGGAGACGACGAGGTAGGCCTCGTGCGCGTCGTCGCCTTGCTGCACGAAGATGACGTCGGCCGGGACCAACCGCTCGCCCACCATGGCGACGAGCTCCTCGATCTTCTCGTCGGGAAGGCTGGCCAGCGCTGGCACCCGGCGCACGAGCTCTCGGCGGGCCTCCAGATCGGCGATCACGGCCGGATCCTCGCACACGTAGCCGGTGCTGCGAGGGGACGACGTGCGCTGGTGCGGAGGACGCGGCACCGCAGCGATACCGTCCCGGCATGGCCAAGCTGACCCCGCTCGTGCGACAGGACCTCCGCTGGACCGACTCGGCGCCGATCGCGCTGGTCGGGCGGGCGACCACCACCGCCACGCCCGCCGACGTCTTCGCCGAGCTCGCCGATCACGAGCGTTGGCCCGAGTGGTTCCCCAACGTGAAGCACGTCGAGGTGCTCGGTCCGGCCACCGGTGTCGGCGCCCGCCGCCGGGTCGCCATCCCCGGCTCGGTCGTCGAGGAGGAGTTCATCGCATGGGAACCCGGTGCGAGGTGGGCCTTCACCGGCACCGCCGCCCGGCCGGGCTTCCTGCGGTCGATCGTCGAGGACTGCCACCTGATCCCGATCGGCGACGGCGGCACCGCGATCACCTACACGATGTACCTCCAGCCGGCGCCGTGGGCCCGACCCCTCCTCGCGGTGGCGAAGATCGGCGTGCAGAAGGGCCTGCAACAGGGCATGGAGAACCTGGCGGCCCGCGCCGCCAAGCGCTCCAACTAGCTCAGCGGCTCGAGCTGGGGCGTTCACCTCTACCCCCGGGGCACGTCGCTCATGCGGTGTGGACAGCTCTGCTCATGGGCAGATGACGCGAGGCGGGCCCGAGCCTCAAGGAGCTGTCATGTCAGCGTCGTTCCAAGCCCGTCACCGTACGACGGCCATCCAGTTCGGCGCCGCCGTGGTGGGCGCCGTGTTCCTGCTCGTGGGCGCGGCCGGGTTCATCCCCGGCATCACCTCGAACACCGACACCCTCGAGTTCGCCGGCCGGGACTCGTCGGCCGAGCTGCTCGGCATCTTCCAGGTGTCGGTCCTCCACAACATCGTCCACCTCGCCTTCGGCGTCCTCGGTCTGCTCGCGTACCGATCGGCCAAGGCGTCGGCGCTCTACCTCTACGGCGGCGGCGTGCTCTACCTCGTCCTCACCCTCTACGGGGCTGCCATCGATCTTGGAGAGGAAGCCAACTTCGTGCCCGTGAACACGGCCGACAACTGGCTGCACCTCGCCCTCGGCCTCGGCATGATCGCCCTCGCGGCGATCCTCGCCCGGGCGACGATGGACGCCGCCGACGAGCTCCCCGAGGCTGATCAGCCCTCGGCTCGGCGTCGGGCCGCGGCACGGCAGCCGCGCGGCCAGCACGCCTGACGGCGGCACGTGCGTCGTCGAGCGTGACGTTCCCCGGTCCGCCGCCTGAGGGGCCCCGCTTGCTCAGGCGGCGGGCCGGGTAACCAGCCGGCATGCCCGACGACACCCGCACACTCGACGACGTCCTCCGAGGCCACCGGTTCGCCATGGTCACGACGAGCACCCCCCGGGGACTCACGGCCCGCCCGCTCACGATCATGGGTCAGGAAGGCCCGGTCCTCCGGTTCCTGGTCTCCACCGAAGCGGAGTGGGTCCAGGAGCTCGGCAACCCGTTGGCGTCGGTCCAGGTCAGCCTGGCGGCCCCGGACAAGGACGAGTTCGCGTCGCTCCACGGCCACGCCTCCCTCGATCAGTCACGTGAGGCGGTGGCGTCCATCTGGAACCCCGGGGCGACGGCGTTCTTCGACGGGCCCGACGACCCGAATGCAGCCGTCCTCGAAGCCACGATCGTGGACGGCGAGTGGTGGGACGGTCCCAGCACGAAGATCGGCACGGCCATCGCGTTCGTGCGCAAGGCCGTCACCGGCGAGGAACCCGGCGGCCACGGCCGAGTCGACCCCGGCAACTGACAACGGCGCCGCTCCAACCGGGGCCGCCATCCGGCCCGAAAACGAACAACGGCCTGGGCTTTCGTGAGAAAGCACTAGGCCGATGCTCAGCGCGCCCGAAGGGACTCGAACCCCTAACCTTCTGATCCGTAGTCAGATGCTCTATCCAATTGAGCTACGGGCGCAGTTCTTGGACGAGCGACTCTACCGGAGGGCTTCCGGACGGGGCCATCTGATCCCACTCGGGCGGCGTCCTCCGTGGCAGCACGGATGACATCGGGGCCGTTCAGGCGTACACCTGGGAGGTCACCTCGGGTGGGGTGACCGTGCGTCGAGGAGATCCCGATGTCCTTTGCTCCGCTCTGTCCCACGATCCACGTCCCACCGACCAAGGTGGCGGCGGACACGTGGGTGATCCACTCCGTGCAGGAGGCCCTCGGCCAGCCGCTGTTCGTGTACCTCAACTCGATGGTGATCAAGGGCGCCGAGCCGATGATCGTCGACACCGGCACCATCGCCAACCGGGACAAGTGGCTCGAGGACGTGTTCTCGCTCGTCGACCCGGAGGACGTGAAGTGGGTGTACCTGTCCCATGACGACGTCGACCACACCGGGAACCTCGAGCAGACCATGGACGCCTGCCCCAACGCCCGCCTCGTCTGCAACTGGTCGATGGTGGAGCGGCACTCCAACTGCTTCGAGTTCCCCCTCGACCGCTCCCGTTGGGTCATGGACGGCGAGTCGCTCGACATCGGCGACCGCACCATCGTGGCCATGCGCCCCCCGGTGTACGACTCGCCGACGACTCGGGGCCTGTTCGACCCGACCACCGGTGTGTACTGGTCGGCCGACACCTTCGCCACGCCGCTGCCCGACCCGGGCGCCGGGATCGCCGACCTCGACCGCGACTTCTGGGAGTTCGGGCTCACCCTCTTCACCTATGGCGCCCTGAGCCCGTGGCTGTCGCTGGTGGACCCGGCCAAGTTCGGTGCGACCGTCGACCGGGTGCAGGACCTCGGCATCACCACGATCGCCGGGTGCCACAGCCCGGTGATCGAGGGTCAGTTCATCGATCAGGCCTTCGACTTCCTCCGGACGCTGCCGTCGATCGACGCACCCCCGATGCCGGACCAGTCGGTGCTCGACCAGATCATCGCCGCGACCGCCCAGCCGGCGTAGCGACGACGGAGTCGGGGGTCGCGGCGAGCGGGTGGCGCCACGGCCCCCCACCCGCCGATCGCCGATCGCTGATCGGCGGGACTGGGTAGCGTCGGGTGATGGCTGCTGCCGGGGAGAAGGAGTCGCGCGACGGCGTGCCCCTGACCAACCTCGACCAGCCCCTCTTCGACGGCGCGGGGGCCACCAAACGGGATCTGATCGACTACCTGGACGCGGTCAGCGACCGCATCCTGCCGGTGCTCGAGGACCGGCCGCTGTCGGTCATCCGGGTCCACCGGGGGCAGGAGGCGTTCATGCAGAAGAACGTCCCGAAGTACACGCCCGACTGGGTGCCCACCGTCGACCTGTGGGCGGAGACCTCGAAGCGGAAGGTGGCCTACGCCCTCTGCAACGACCGCCGCACCCTCCTGTGGTTCGGCAACCAGCGGGCGGTGGAGTACCACCCGACGCTGGTGCAAGCATCTCGGCCCGAGGTCGTCACCCACCTCGTCCTCGACCTCGACCCTCCCGAGGGCACCGACGTCGCCGCCGGCTTCCGTGCCGCGGTGGCTGCCGCGCTCCTCGTGCGCCGGGCCCTTGAGGAGGTGGGGCTCGAGGGAGCCGCGAAGACCAGCGGGGCCAAGGGTGTGCATGTGTTCGTCCCGATCTCCGAGGCCACGTCGATGGAGGACGCCGCGGCCGCTACGCGGGCGATCGCCACCCGCGCCGCCGACCTCGACCCCGATCTGGCCACGGTGGAGTTCGTGAAGCGTGAGCGGGGCGGGAAGGTGTTCGTCGACTCCACCCGCGCCGGCGGCGCCACCGTGGTGGCGGCCTACAGCCCCCGGGTCCGACCGGGCGTGCCGGTGTCGTTCCCCGTGGCCTGGG
>JALYWQ010000293.1 GCA_030852625.1 Actinomycetota bacterium | reverse complement strand
CCCAGGCCATGGCCGTGCTGACCGCTGACGGGGAGCTCGATCAGCGGTTCGGGATCGGCGGCGTGCGAACCACCACCGGCAACCGGGTCATCGGGCTGGCCACCTCGCCGCTGACCGACCTGCTCGTGGCCCGCGTGGCCGACGCCGGTCACACCGAGGTCGCCGCCCTCGAGCTCGTGGAGGCGCCGATCATCACCGGCGTCACCGGCCGCCCTGCAGCGGTCTCCGTCGAGTGGCACGTGCCGCCGGGCCTGGCCGCCGAGACCGTGCTCTACGAGGTGCTGGCCGTCTCCGACGGAGCGGTCACCGGCTACGCCCTCGTCGCCGGTGACGTCCGCTCCGTCTCCCTCACCGGCCTCCACGGCGACGACCATGCGATCTCGGTGCGGCCCATCAGCCGCACCGGCTACGGGCGATCGAGCGACCCGGTCATGGCGGCCACCGATGCCGGTGGTCCTGCGGCGACGCCGCCCGCCCAGCCCACCCTCGCCGGGGTGTGGGAGGGCAGTGGGCCGACGCAAGACCGGGTCCGGGTGGCCTGGACCCCTGCGGCCGACAACGGCGCGCCGATCGTGGCCTACAGCGTGGCCGCCTTCGATGCCCACACGGGCGAGATCCTGAGCTTCCGCTCGCTCGGCGCCGATGCCCGCTCCGCCATCGTTCCCAACCTGCGCTTCGGTCGACGAGCGGAGGTCTGGGTGTTCGCGTGGAATGCGCAGGGCATGGGCGACGTCACCAAGGTCGAGGTCAACCCGGGCAACGATCTGCCGCTGTCGACCGCCGGTCCGTGGCTCCCGTGGGCGGCGGCGTGGCGGGTGTCGGGCTCCACCTACGTCACGTGGGGTGCAGCGTTCGAGGGTCACGAGCCGGTGGCCGGCTACGACGTGCTCCTGCTCGTCGATGGAGCGTTCCGCGGCTGGTACCAGACCGGTCCCGACGCCCGGCAGCTGGTCCTACCCCTGATCCCGGCAGACGAGCACGCCCAGGTGTACGTCACCGCCCACGGCGCCACGAGCCTCGGGCCGCTGGGCGACCCGATCACCGTGACGGGTGGGCTCGGCTGATCAGCGCAGCTCGGGGATGACCTTCTCTGCGAGCAGGCGCATCGACTCGGTCTCGGGGTAGTCGCTGCACCACGGGACGAAGCCGGTGCAGCCGAGGTCGACGTAGGTCCGGATCTTCTCGGCCACCTGCTCGGGTGTGCCGACGAGGTTGCCGGCGGTCCAGGAGTCCACCGGCTCGCCCCAGAACGATCGGGAGCCGGCCTCGGCCAGCTCGGCCTCGGTTTCGCGGATGAACACCTCGGGTGACCAGGTCTTCGTGATCTCGTCGTAGTCGCGTCCGACCGCCCCACAGTGCTCCTTCAGCACCTCGGCCTTGTGGGCCCACTCGTCGGGCTTGCCGCCGAAGTTGGAGTGGGTGGCGTGGCGGGCCACGACCCGCAGCGTGAGCTGCTCGCCGCCGCCGCCGATCCAGATGGGGGGGTGGGGTTGCTGGATCGGCTTCGGGTCGCACTGGGCGCCGTCGAGCTGGAACCACTTCCCGTCGTAGCTCACGTCGGGCTCCGACCACATGGCCTTCACGATCTCCACCGTCTCGCGGAGGAGGGAGATGCGGTCCTTCGGCGGCGGGAACGGGTAGCCGTAGCCCTTGAACTCGTTCTCGTACCAGCCGGCGCCGATGCCCCAGTCGAGGCGGCCACCCGACATCACATCGATGTTCGACGTGATCTTGGCGAGCAGGCCGGGGTTCCGGTACGGCGCGCAGCCGACCATCTGACCGAGCCGGATCCGCGACGTGACCTGGCTGATGGCGGCGAGGGTGGTCCAGCACTCGAACATCGCCTCGTGGGCCGGCACCGGCACGTTGTGGAAGTGGTCGTAGGCCCAGAGCGAGTCGTACCCGAGGTCCTCGGCCAGCTTGGCCACCTCGATGGCCTTGGCCCACTTGGCCTGCGGGTCGTCGATCGAGGACAGCTCCATCTTCCAACCCTGGGGGACGAACACGCCGAAGGTGAGTGCGGTCATGGGAGCATTCTGGTGCTGGAATCGTGGCGGCGCTGCCTGGCACCATCGGCGGGCGGCGACGGATGGACGAATGCCGGCGGAGGATTCGACATGACCACCGACGAGCTCACCTGGGCCGCGCCCGACGGCGGGCACTGGCAGTGGGCCGGCAGCCACGTCCCCCACGCGCCGACGCCGATCTACGCCGCCATCCACATCCACGCCCTCCCCACCGGTGTGGCGAAGGTGTACGAGCGCTACGGCGTCCCGCTGGCGACGAATCCCGAAGTGCTCATCAACGGCAGGATCTTCATGTCGACCCAACCGCTCGTGGGCAAGCCGGGGTCGCCGCCGCCGCCCGCCCCCATCCTCTGGTTGGCGAGCCGCCTGCACCCGGTGCTCCGGCGCCGGGCCCGCACCGCGGCTCGCGCCGTCGAGGACCGCATCTGGCGGGAGCGCACCGAAGCGTGGCACGCCGAGATCCGGCCCAACCTGCGCCGCACCAACCTGCTCCTCCAGGCCGAGGACCCGGGCTCCTTCGACGGCGAGCAACTCGCCGACCACCTTCGCCGCCTCCACCAGCACGTCGTCGACTCACACGTTCTCCACTTCGAGCTCCACGGTGACGACATGGGACCGCTGGGCCTGTTCCTCGCGGTGTGCCGCGACTGGGGCATCGACCCCGGGGATGCCATTGCGGCGCTCACCGGCCACTCGCCGAGCACAACGGCCGCAGTGGAGGCCCTCC
Organism: Actinomycetota bacterium; assembly: GCA_030852625.1. Classification (GTDB taxonomy): domain Bacteria; phylum Actinomycetota; class Acidimicrobiia; order Acidimicrobiales; family VFJN01; genus VFJN01. The sequence goes on along the minus strand of JALYWQ010000293.1, from coordinate 260 downwards.
GGAAGGTGGCGGTGGCGGTCGACGCCACCGGGCGTCGGGCCCCGGCCGATCGGCCGACGACCCTCGACGGCCTGCGCCGGCTCGGGCCCGGCGTGGCGGCAGCACTCGACGAGTACCTGGAGGAATTCGGCTGGCGAGTGGTGACCGGCTACGACCTCGACGCGCGAACGGTGGCGGAGATGCCCGAAGTGCTGCTGGGCAACGTGTGGTCATTGCCCGCCGCCGGCACCGACCGGCACGTGGAACGAGCAGGGGAGACC
>JALYWQ010000249.1 GCA_030852625.1 Actinomycetota bacterium | reverse complement strand
GCTGCAGATCCGGCGGGACGCGGGACCGGCCAAGAAGCGGGGCGCCAAGAAGAAGGCGCCGGCCAAGAAGGCTGCCGCCAAGAAGAAGGCGCCGGCCAAGAAGGCCGCGGCCAAGAAGAAGGCGCCGGCCAAGAAGGCTGCCGCCAAGAAGGCGGCTGCCGGCGAGGCGCCCGCGGGCGAGGCTGCCGCCAAGAAGGCGGCGGAGCCGTCGACCGCCGACGAGTGATGCTGCTCGTCGCGTTCTCGTAGGGTTGGCCGCATGGTGAGCGCTGAGGTCACCGAACCTGAGCGCCCCTCGTTCGCCCTCCGGATGTTCGGGTCGCACGAGTTCTTCCGGCTCTGGCTGACCCAGGTGTCCTCGGCCACCGGCGACTGGCTGGGGTTCCTCGCCATCGCCGCCCTGGCCACCCGCATCGGCGCCGGCTCACCGGCTGCTGCCGTGGGCGTCGTGATGGCGGCCCGGATCGTCCCGGGGTTCTTCCTCGGCGCCGCCTCGGGGGTGATCGCCGACCGCTTCGACCGCAAGCGGGTGATGGTCGTCTGCGACATCGGCCGGGCCGGGGTGCTCGTGTTCCTGCCGTTCGTCGACTCCATCTTCGGGTTGGTCGTCGCCTCCCTCGTGCTCGAGGTCTTCACCCTCCTGTGGACGCCGGCCAAGGAGGCGTCGGTCCCCAACCTCGTACCGCCCGACCACCTCACGACGGCCAACTCCTTGTCGATGGCCGCGGCCTACGGCACGGTCCCGGTGGCAGCGGGGATCTTTGCCCTGCTGTCGAAGATCTCCGAGGGCCTCGGCGACTCGGGCATCGCCCACACCCTCCGCATCGACGACCAGGGCCTGGCCTTCTACGTCGACGCCCTCACCTTCCTCTTCTCGGCCCTCGTCATCGCCCGGTTGCCCCTCCCGAAGCGGGAGCGGCCCAAGACCGAGCGCACGAGTGGCAAGCGCATCGACTGGGGCCAGGCCTTCTTCGAGCTGAAGGAGGGCTGGCAGTTCATCTTCGTCAACCCCGTGGTGCGGGCCGTGAACGTCGGGCTGGCCACCGGGCTGATCGGCGGCGGGATGCTCGTCCCGCTCGGACCGGTCTTCTCGAACGACGTGCTCGGGTCCGGCGACGACGGGTTCGGCTTCTTCATCTTCGCCCTCGGCATCGGTGTGGCCATCGGCGTGGTGCTCCTGTCGATCTTCCAGAAGCGGCTGCCGAAGCCGGAGGTCTTCGCGGGATCCGTGTTCGTCGCCGGCATCAGCCTGCTCGTCGCGGCCTCGATGTCGACGCTGCTCCCGGCCGCGTTCTTCGTGATGATCCTCGGCATCTGCGCGGGCTCGGTCTACGTCCTCGGCTTCACCCTGCTGCACGAGAGCGTCGACGACGACCTGCGGGGCCGCATCTTCGGCGCCCTCTACATCCTCATCCGCTTCTGCGTGCTCCTCGCCTTCGCCGTCGGGCCCCTCTTGGCCGACCTGCTCGACCGCATCAGCAACTCCCTCGTCGACCGCGAGCTGTCGCTGCTGGGCGTCGAGGTGGCCATCCCCGGGGTGCGGCTCACGCTGTGGCTGGCCGGTCTCATCATCATGTCGGCCGGTGTCCTCGCGGTGCGCTCCCTGCGATCCCGTGAGGAGCGAGACGGCCGGGAGCGGTGGCTCGGGGCGGAGATCGTGGCCGGGTTCACCAACCCCATCAACGAGGTGAAGCGGAGCCACGACCACCCGTCGCTGCGCGACGACGAACCGTCATGACCGGGCGGTTCATCGTCTTCGAGGGCGGCGAGGGGAGCGGGAAGTCCACCCAGGCCAAGGTGCTCGCGCAGCGGCTCGGCGCGCTGCTCACCTTCGAGCCCGGCGACACCGCGCTGGGGGCCCAGGTCCGGAACATCCTCCTCGACCAGGCGACGCTCGAGATCACCCCGCGCGCCGAGGCGCTGCTCATGGCGGCCGACCGGGCCCAGCACGTGGTGGAGGTGATCCGCCCCGCGCTGGCCGCCGGGCGCACCGTGGTGAGCGACCGGTACCTCGCCTCGTCGGTCGCCTACCAGGGCTTCGGTCGCCAGCTCGATCCGGTGGAGGTGGCCAACCTGTCGGCGTGGGCCACCGAGGAGCTCCAGCCCGACCTCGTCGTGCTCCTGGAGGTGCCGCTGTCCGTGTCGCGCCAGCGCACCGGCAACCCTCGCGATCGGCTCGAAGCCGCCGGCAAGGACTTCCACCGCCGCGTGCACGACGGGTTCCTCGAGCAGGCCATGGCCGACACCGAGCGCTTCGCGGTGATCGACGGCACCCAGCCGAAGCAGGCGGTCGCCGACGCGGTGTGGGACGTGGTGCGCATCCGCTTCCCCGACCTGGAGCGGACGGCGCCGTGACCGCAGTGGACGAGGTCGACGTCTGGGCCGACGTGGTGGGCCAGGACCACGCCGTGGCCCAGCTGACTGCCGCCGCCGCCAACCCGGTGCACGCCTACCTGCTGGTCGGGCCCTCGGGTTCCGGCAAGCGGGCCGCCGCTCGGGCCTTCGCGGCCCTCCTGCTCGCGGCGGGTTCCACCGGCGACGAGGCCGATCGGCATCGCCGCCTGGCGCTCGCGGAGTCCCACCCCGACCTCCGCATCATCGAGCCGACCACGGCGCAGGGGCGCATCGACGCCACCACGGCGCGGGAGATCGTGCAGCAGGCGGCCCGCAGCCCAGCCGAGGGGGCCCGCAAGGTGCTCGTGCTCGACGACTTCCACCTCATCGACAAGTTCGGCGCCATCCTCCTCAAGTACGTGGAGGAGCCGCCGCCGTCGACCTTCTTCGTGATCCTCGCCGAGGACGTCCCGCCGGAGCTGGTCACCATCGCCTCCCGATCGGTGCGGATCGACCTCGGCCCGGTGCCGCTCACCGCGGTCGTGGCGCGCCTGCAGGCCGACGGTGTGCCCGCCGATCGGGCCGCGGCCGTTGCTGCGGCGGCCGCCGGCGACCTCGACCGGGCCCGCCTCCTCGCCACCGACGAGCGCTTCGGGTTGCGGGCCAAGGCGCTCGGTGAGCTGCCGTTCCGCCTCGACGGCACCGGTGCCCGTGCCGCGCTCCTGGCCATCGAGGTGAAGGCCCTCATCGACGACGCGCAGGTCGCCATCGACGAACGCCACGCGGTCGAGCAGAGCGACCTCCAGGAGCGCATCGAGCGCTACGGGCAGCGGGGGAGCGGCAAGAAGGACCTCGAGGACCGCCACAAGCGCGAGGTCCGTCGCCACCGCACGGCCGAGCTGCGCTTCGCCCTCGCCACCCTCGCCGCCTCCTACCGGGACGCGCTGCCCACCGCCCGCCACCCGGACGCGATCGTCGACGGGATCCACCGGATCGACGATGCCGCGCTGGCCCTCGAGCGGTTCCCCAACGAGGCGCTGCTCCTGCAGTCGCTCCTCGCCCACCTCCCGTCGCTCCCCGCCTGACGGGCCGATCGGCTTTCCGGCTGCCGGAGGGGCTCGGGTAACGTGGCCGCTCCGCCCGGATAGCTCAGTGGTAGAGCAACGCTCTCGTAAAGCGTAGGTCGTGGGTTCAAATCCCACTTCGGGCTCCACGCGTCGTCGGGAGCGGCGGTCGGCTCCGCTGCTGCTGTTCCGGCGCGGGGTTTGGGCCGGGGGCCCGAGGGGAACCTCCTAGGCGTCCCCAACACAGGAGGCCCACCATCATGGGTATTGGCGTAAGCGTCTTCCTCATCGCCGTCGGCGCGATCCTCGCCTTCGCCGTCGATGTGCAGAACAACACCAGCGGCATCGATCTCGACACCGTCGGCATCATCCTCATGGTCGTGGGAGCGGTCGGTCTGCTCGTCACGATGTTCCTGTGGGGGCCGCGTGAGCGCCGGAGCGAGGTCGTCGAGGACGATCCCGTCGCCGGTCGCAGCCGCACCGTCTACCGCGAGCGCCTCTAGCCCGAACGTCCGGCCCACCACGAGCCCGGGCTCCCGAGCGCACCCAGGCCCGAGCGCTCGAAGGATCGGCGGCCCCTCCGGGGGCCGCCGTTCCGCGTCCAGGGATCGGATCAGAGCGCGAGCAGCAGGACCGGCCCCGATCACGGCCACGAGGCCGACGAGCACGATCCAGGCCCCCTGGGGCATCGGGAACCGCGGCGGGTCGGGGATCGGACGGTAGGGCCGCAGCGGCCGCTCGCCCACCGGTGACGGGGGCTTCCCGAGACCGGCCCACTCGGCCTTCACGATGGTGTGCTCGGTCCAGGCCTGGCCGTCGAACCAGCGCGCCAGCGCAGGGTCGAGCTCGTCGTTGTACCAGCCGGCTTCGGTCACCGGTCGAAATCGTACGTTCGGGGAAGCGACGGCGAATGCCACCGTTCGCGAGGGACCACCGTCGTACGCTTGACCCTCCACGAGGTTCGGTTCGGAGGCCATGGCAGTTCCAGGTTGGTATCGGGATCCCGGCAGCGATCGCCTCGCGCGGTGGTTCGACGGCGAGGAGTGGACGCACCACACCGTGGTGATGGCCGATTGGCGCGGTCGCGGCACCCCGCCGCCGCCCGAGGACCGCACCATCGTCCAGTCGTCGGAGGACGCCTACATCCCGCCGCCGTCCGGTGACTGGGCTGCGCCCACCGGACCGGCCGGCTACGAGGACGTCGAGACCTACGACCCCTACGACGGCTACGGCTCCTACGAGGACGAACCCACCGCCTACGCCGTGGGCGGCGTCGGCGGGCGCTACCAACCCACCCTGGCCGACCGGTTCCGTGAGGCCCCGGCATGGTTCCGCCTCGGCGCCCCCACGCTGATCGTGCTCATCGTGGTCGTGGCCACCGCGGCGCTCGCCGGCGGTGGCTCGGGCGATCCCGACGAGGTCGACACCCAGGACGACGGCGAGGTCACCCTCGCCGAAGCCATCGAGATCGCCTACGACGCCGGCTTCCCCCGCGACGTCCCCGCCGTCGAGCTCGGTGGGCTCATCAAGTCGGCGTGCGCGCAGGTGGGGAAGGACGACGGCGCCGAGCGGGTCGCCGCGCAGGTGCGGCGCCTCGAGTTCGACGGGGACGAGCTCAGCGGCGCCGCCAGCGGCCTCCGCGAGGGCGGCGAGGCCTACTGCGCCGACGCCGTCGAGGAGAACGACGCCGACTTCTTCCGCGACGTGGCCCTGGCCCTGTCGGGCTCCACACCGTCGGCCACGAGCACCACGGTCGCGCCGTCGAGCACGACCATCGCGGAGCCGACGAGCACCACGAAGAAGTCCACGCCCACGACCAGGAAGCCCACGCCGACCACGAAGCCGAAGCCGAGCACCACCACGACCGTGCCCGACTCCGTGCCCGACGAGCCCGACCCCGAGACGACCACGACGGCGCCGGCCACCTCGACCACGGGCCCGGGGACCGATGGGGGCATCTCGTTCTAGATGGCATAGGACCGATCGACCGCAGCCGGTTCCGTCGGTAGGGTCGCGGCGGTGGCAGCTGGTCGTGGTCTGCGGGTCCTGATCGTCGACGACGACCCGTCGATCCGGTTCCTCCTG
>JALYWQ010000239.1 GCA_030852625.1 Actinomycetota bacterium | reverse complement strand
AGGTCGCGCAGCTCGAGGCTGAGGGCCTCCGACAGCGCGACGACGCCGGCCTTGCTCACGCTGTACGGGGCCAGGCCGCCCTGCGTGCTCACGCCGACCATCGAGGAGGTGTTCACGACGTGGCCCTCACCCTGCTCGAGGAAGACGGGGAGGAACGTGCGGATGCCGTGGATGACGCCCCAGAGGTTCACGCCGAGCACCCACGCCCAGTCCTGCGTGCGGAACTTCCATGACCGGCCGAAGGTGCTGACGCCGGCGTTGTTGCAGAGCAGGTGGACCGTGCCGAAGGCATCGACGGCGCTGGCCCGGAGCTCCTCGACCGACGTCTCGTCGGCCACATCGGTGACCACGCAGCGGAGCCGGTCGGCGTCGTCCCCGAGCTCCGTGGCCAGTGCGTGGAGGGCGGTGGTCTCCACGTCGGCGGCTACGACCTGCATCCCCTCGGCGAGGAACCGCTCGACCATGGCCCGACCGATCCCGCTGGCGCCACCGGTGACCACGGCGACCTTGCCCTTCAGCTCACGCACCGCGCTTCCTCCCCAGGTGTCGCCCGCCCGTCGTCCCGAACACTAGAGGACAATCGACGAGATCTGTATGACGACGGTCAGGTCCCCGCCGATCGGGGATCGATACGCTGCCCGCCGTGCCGACCCTCCAGGAAGTGAAGGTGTTCGCCCGCTTGCACCTGAAGCAGCGGGCCTACGACTGGCCGGCCCCCGACGAGGACATGGACGTGGTGCCGCTGGGGTATGAACCGGAGGCCTTCGAGGCGTCGGTGCGGGCCTTCGCCGGGCGCTACGACGTGGGTGAGCTGGCCCGGGTGGCCTACCGAGGCACCACCCGCCCGATCCTTTCGGTGTCGTCGCGGTCACCGGCGGCCACCAAGCGGCTGCTGGTGCTGTCCGGCGTCCACGGCAACGAGCAAGCCGGGATCATGTGCGTGCCGGAGATCCTGGAGCGCTACCCCGACGACGGCCCGGTCGCCCTTCGCCTCATCACGCCGGTGAACGCCATCGGCGCCGCCGAGCTGTCCCGGTTCAACGCCGACGGGTACGACATCAACCGCGACTTCGTCCGCTTCCGCACCGACGAGGCCCGCGCCGTGCGCCAGGTGTTCGAGGAGTTCCGGCCCGACTTCGTGCTGTCGCTCCACGAAGGGCCCCAGGACGCGGCGTTCATGTTCGCCAACCGCCACGTCGGCGACGCCCTGTCCCGTCGCCTGCTCGGGATCCTCGAGGCCGGCGGCACCACGCTCGCGACGAAGGACTACTTCGGCCTGAAGCTGACCCCGCCTGGCCTGTCGGCGTCGACGCCGGTGCAGCGAGCGGTCCTCCGGCTGTGGTCGAGCACGCTCGGGATGATGGCCGTCAACGAGTGGGCGTCACGGCTGGGCATCCCCGAGGTGACGTTGGAGAGCTCGTGGCGCAGCACCGATCACGCGGCGCGCGTGCGGGCCCACGTCGACCTCACCCTCGGCCTCCGGGACGACCTCGCGCGCCACTGACGCGTAACGGGGTGGAGGTCAGCCGCTGCGGTGGAGGAAGCCGTGGAGGGTGGCCTGCACCAGCTCGTTGACGATGGCCTCCCGCGGCGGGCGCTTGCCACCGAAGAAGGTGGCGCCGAAGGCGGCCATGCCGGCCACCATGGCCACCGTGGACCGGGCCACCAGGTCGTGGTTGCGGGGCATGCCGAGGGCGTCGATGCCCTCGGTGCCGATCAGGCTGAGGGTGGCCAGCGCCCGGTCGATGTCGGCCATGCCGGTCTCGTCGCGCTCCTCGTCGGTGAGGGCGTCGGCGGCCCACAACGTCATCACCAGGCCACGGTTCTCGACGAACAGGTCGTAGAGGGCGCCGAGGAACTGACCGGCCACCTCGTCCTCGTTGGCCGAGCTGAGGTCGAGCGACCGCCACGTGTCGCGGAAGCCGTCCACGAACTCCATGAACGGGATGACGAGGGCTTCCCGGAACAAGGCCGCCTTCGACCCGAAGTTGCGGAAGAGGAGGTGCTCGGCGACCCCGGCCGCCTCGGCGATCTCCCGGGTGGTGGTGCTGCGGTAGTCCTGGCGGGAGAAGAGGTCCCGAGCGGCCTCGAGCAGCAGCAGCCGGGGCGCCCCGCGCGGGCGGCGGGTGACCTTGGTGGCCGCTCGCGTGGCGGGGTTGGCGGTGCGCTCGGGGCTCATGTCACCAGTTCATCAGCACAGGTAGTTGCCGCTGCCACTCGGCACGTAGCGCTCCCACGCGCCGTTGCGCACGATCATGGCCATGAAGCACCCCTTCGACAGGTCGCGGCCGAGGTCGATCGGGGCGTACATCCCCTCGGCGTCGTAGTCGTGGAGCTGGGCCAGCTGCTCGACCAGGCCCTCGCGGGTGATGGGGCCGGGGATCTTCTCGAGCGTGTCGAGGAAGGCCTTGGTTGCGACGTAGGAGTCGATGGAGAACAGGTCCATCGGTGAGCCCGGCGACACCCGGTTCATCCACTCGACGAAGGTGGCCATGGCCGGGTTGCTGGATGCCTCCTCGGTGGGCAGCGAACGCAGCCACGAGGTGACGCCTTCGGCGGCGGAACCGGCCTGCGAGATGAAGCTGGTGCCGTAGCTCGTGTAGGAGAACTCCTTGATCAGCCACTGGTGGCCGGTGTCGCGCACCGATCGGGCCATGGCTGCCTGGCCGCTGGTGTCGGCCGTGACCCACAGGTAGTCGGCGCCGCTGTTGGCGGCGGCCCTCGCCGGGGAGTCGTAGCTGAGCGTCGACAGCGGGAGCTCGTTGACGTGCACCACCTCGAGGCCCGCCGCCTCCATGAGGCCCCGCTGGATGTTGGCCTCGATGCGGGACTGGTCGACGGCGATGTAGGACATCGACACCGTGCGGGCTCCGAGGTCGTAGAGGTGCTGGTACTTGCCGATCACCGGATCCGGCTCGGGGAAGTCGGGGTTGATGTCGAACACGGTGGGCAGCTCGCCCGTGCGCCCGGTGGGGGAGTTGACGACCGGGAGGCTGTGTGCGGCGATGATGCTCTCGCTGCCGATGTCGCCCACCGCGAAGCCGCCGGCGATGCCGAGCACCTTGGTGGCCAGGTCCTGCAGGGTGGTGCGGTAGCGGGAGATGTCGGTGCCGTCGTCGGCCTCGCGGAGCACGACCTTGCGCCCGCACACGCCGCCGGTGGCGTTGCGGTAGCCGACGTAGGCCCGTACCGCAGCAGCCGCCGCCGAGCCGAGCCCGGGCACCGGGCCGCTGAGGGAGGAGATGGCGCCGACGGTGATCTCGCGGTCGGTGACCCCCACCTCGTCGGACGGCGCCGAGCAGGGGAGCGGTCCCGATGGTCCGCCGCCGTCGCCACCGCCACCGATGGTGCTGCCCGGGCCGGTGCCGCCGGTCCCGGCGCCTCCGGTGGTGCCGGCGGAGCCTCCGGTGCCGAGGCCCGGGTCGGTGGGTGAACCGGCGGCGACGTCGGACGACGAGCCCGAGGTGCCGCGCTCGTTCGGTCCGGATGGCGCGCTCCGGGTGGCTCGGGCTCGGACCTCAGCGAGCTGCTCGTCGTCCCATCGCGCCCCGCACCCACCGGTGGCGACCACCGCGAGCAGCCCGCCGACCACGAGGACGGCGACATGACGTGCACGCTGACGACCGCTGCGGGTGCCCATCGGTCCCCCCTCTGGCGCCGCTCCCGAACCCGTAGAGATAGTGCATACTATCATCGCTTGCGACGGGGGGAGCGAGATGCTCACCACGACACCTGGGGGGGAAGGATGAGCGACGTCGACCTGCGGCCGCTGCGCATCCTGGCGTCGGCCCTGGCCGGCCGGGCCATCGAGGTGGCGCCCACCGAACCGGGTGATCGGAGCTGGACCGACGGCCGGACGATCTTCCTCGAGCCCGATGTCGACGCTCCAGCTCGGCTACGGCTGCTGGCAGTGCAGGCGTCGCTCGTCGCGGCCGGGAGCCTCGACATGACGGTGATCGAGCAGTTGCGCCGCCAGCGGGGGGTCGCGCCGCGCTACCTCGCCATCGAAGGCCATCGGGCCCTCGCGGCCAACGAGGCCGTGCTCACGTCGTGGATGGCTTCCATCGCCGACCCGGCCATCGCCGACGCCGTCACCGACCCAGCGGGCTCGCTCGACCTCGCTCGCCGTGACCGAGGGCTGCGCCCGCTCTGGGAGTTCGGCACCCTCGACCCTCGCCGGATCACGCTGGCGGCCGATCGCGGCGACGACACCGAGCTGGCCCTCGCCCCCGAGCGACCGGCCACCGCCCCGACGATCGAGCTCGAGACCCTCGACGAGATCGACGAAGCCGACGTCAGCGGCCTTGACCTCGGGAACCTGCTGTCGAGCCCGGTCGGCGGCGGGAGTGGACTGGGCCGGCTGTTGTCCAAGCTCCTCCGGCCGTCCCGCGCACGCGACGGCGGAGGTCCGCCGGGTGCCGACGCTCCCACGCACGTCACCCGCGGCCGGCCCGGTTCTGGGCGGACGATCGTCTCCCTCACCGCTGCATCGGCGCTCGACGGCATCGAGCCCGACGAGCCGGCCACCCACAGCTACCCCGAATGGGACGAGCGCCGCGCCTCCTACCGGCCCGACTGGTGCCACGTGGTGGAGGACGTGGCCGACCCCGAACCCGGCTCTGCCACCGCCCTTCCCGAACCGGGCGAGCTGCGCCACGTGCTTTCCCGGCTCGGCACCGGCCTCACGCCATGCCGCCGCCAACGCCAGGGCGACGACCTCGACCTCGACGCCCTCGTGGAGGCTCGGGTCGACCGCCTGGCCGGAGGCCGCGGGTCCGACGACGTCTACCTCGAGAACCTCCGCCGCCGGCGGGACCTATCGGTCCTCGTGCTCCTCGACGTGTCCGGTTCGGCCGCCGAGCCCGGCGTGGCCGGTCGCACGGTCCACGAGCACCAGCGCGACGCGGCGGCGGCCCTCACCACCGTGCTGCACCGGCTCGGCGACCGGGTGGGCCTCTACGC
>JALYWQ010000235.1 GCA_030852625.1 Actinomycetota bacterium | reverse complement strand
GTCGAGGGGTGGGCCGCCGCCCCGCCCAGGGCCTTCGGGACGCAGAGCCGGAAGAGGCCGGCGTCCCGGAGGGCGTCGACGACGGGAGCCGCCAGTCGCCGATCCTGCTCGCTCTCCTCGGCGTGCTTGGCGGCGAGCGGCGCCAGATCGCGCGCCGCGGACAGCAGGTCGGCCGGAGGCATCGACGCGACGGTAGCGGCATCGCCGGACCGGTCCGGGTACCTCGCGGGCCCGGTGTCGCAGGCGCGTCGGACCCGGCGGGCGTACCGTCGCCGTCGTGGACTTCCGAACGACCACCGTCGTCGATCTGGCCCGGGAGGTGAGCGCCGGGCGGACCTCGGCGGTCTCGCTCGCCGAGGGCGCCCTGGCCCGGATCGACGAGCTCGACGCCAAGGTGAACGCCTTCGTGGTGGTCGATGCCGAGGGCGCCCTCCGTGACGCCGCCGCCATCGACGCCCGAGTGGCGGCCGGTGAGGACGTCGGCCCGCTCGCCGGCGTCCCGCTCGGCGTCAAGGACCTGGAGGACGCCATCGGGTTGCCGACGTCGAAGGGGAGCGCGGTGTTCGCCGACGGTCCGCCGGCCGAGCGGGACTCGGCGTTGGTCGAGCGCCTGCGGGCGGCCGGCTGCGTCGTGATCGGCAAGACCAACACCCCGGAGATGGGCTACAAGGCCGACACCACCAACCCCCGGTTCGGCAGCACCCGGAACCCGTGGGACCTCTCCCGCACCGCAGGGGGCTCCTCCGGCGGTTCGGCCGCCGCCCTTGCCGCTGGCCTGGTCCCGCTGTGCACGGGGTCCGACGGTGGTGGGTCGATCCGGATCCCGTCGTCGGTCTGCGGCCTCACCGGCCTGAAGCCCTCGCTGGGGCGCGTGCCGGCGGGCGGGACCGAGCCGCCCTCCTGGGCCGACCTCTCCACGGGAGGTCCGATGGCCCGCCGGGCGCGTGACATCGCCTACGCCCTCGACGCGGTCGTCGGACCGGACGCCACCGACCTGCGCTCCCTCCCCCTCCCGGACGCCAGCTGGACGCGCTCGCTCGAGGACCTCCACGCTCCTCGACGGGTGGGCTGGTCGCCGGACCTCGGGTACGGACGCACCGATGCCGAGGTGCGCCGGGTCTGCGAGGCGGCCCTCGAGGTCCTCGTCGCGCGCGGGACCGAGGTGGTGGAGATCGGGTCGGTGTTCCCGGAGGACCCGGCGGTGCCGTGGGTGCAGATGGCCATGGCCGGCAACCTCCGCCGCGTGGAGCACCTGCGGGGGACCGAGGCGTGGGATCTGCTCGATGCCGGCCACGTGGCGATGATGGAGAACTTCGCCGCCAAGCTGAGCGCCACCGACCTGTTGCGGGCCGACGACGAGTGCCACCGGGCCAACCTCCGCCTCGTCGAGCTCTTCCACCAGGTGCCGTTGCTGCTGTGCCCGACGGTCGCCGGCATCCCCGGGCCCGCCGACGGCCAGGGCACGATCGACGGCGAGACCTCCTACGCCTGGGTCTCCTACACCTACCCGTTCAACATGACCCGGTCGCCGGCCGGCACCGTGTGCGCCGGCTTCACGAGCGACGGCATGCCGGTGGGCCTCCAGGTCGTCGGCCCGCAGCACGCCGATGTGGCCGTGCTGCGGATGCTCGCGGTACTCGAGGACGGCTTGGCCATCGAGGCCGTAGCCCCGATCTGAGTCTTCGCTCGGCTCCGGGCGTCGCTCCGCTCCTGCTCCGCCGAGTGCCCTACGCAAGCGCCTTCGGCGCTAGTGCTGCGGGCGTCGCTGGACCTCAGTTGGCGGGGGTGGTGGGAGCGGTGGGAACCGTGGCGCAGGGCTCGTTGATGTCCCAGCGCAGGCTCGAACCGCCGTAGCAGCTCTTCCGGCACACCAGGGGATCGCCGGACTTGGTCTGCGACGTGGCGCCCGCGGACCCGCACGCCGAGCCCCGCAGGTTGGTCACGATCGTGGTCGTGGTGGTGGGCGGCGGCGCCGTGGTGGTGGGCGCCGGCTTGGCGGTGGTGCCCGTGGTGGGCTTCTTCGTGGTGGCCGTGGGCTTCTTCGTGGTGGCGGTGCCGTCGGGGATGGTGGACGACGACCCGTCGACCACGCCGCCGTCGACGCTCGGGAAGGTGGTGTCGGTGGCCAGCTCGTCGTCGCCGCCGGCCTGCCGCTTCAGCTGGCTCACGGCGGTGCGGACCCCGGCCGCGGAGTCGGGGCAGTAGGCCTCGGCGCCCTCGCCGAGGGCGTCGATGGCATCGGTGAGCTGGCCGGGCTGCAACGGCAGCCGGTCGAGCTCGGCGCTCAGGGTGGCGGTGCGGGCCGGACGATCGGCGGCCTCGCAGAGGTCCTCGATCAGGCCGCTGGCCCGGGCGTCGCCGATCTGGGTGGGGAACCCGCTGTCGCGGGCGACCTCGAGGGCCTCCTCGATCGAGACACCCTGGGTGTCGAGGGTGGTGGGGTCGTCGTCGTCGCCGCTGAGCATGGCGAAGGCGCCGGCCGCCAGCACGCCGACGACCACCGCCACGGCGATCGGGGCCCACCGGGGAAACCCGCCGGCCCGGGCCGCTTCTCGAGCGGCTCGCTTCTCGTTGGCGGCTGCCACGCGCTCCCGTTGGAGCTGGGCATCGCTCTTGCCCCGAGCGGGCGGCGGGGGCGGCGGCTCGCTGCCGGGCTCCTGGTCGGCGATGACCAGGGTGTGCTCGGTCCAGTCGGTGCCGTCGTGCCAGCGGGCCAGGGCAGGGTCGTCCTTGTCGAGGTACCAGCCCGGCGTGCCGTCAGTCATGTCCACTCCATCGCGTCGCTTCTCGGGGCAGTTCGATGCTCGGGGCGTCGAGTGTAGTGCTGGGCCGGGTTCGGACTCCTGTCGCCCGGCGCAGCGCCACGAAGAGGTCTGACGGCCCGCACGAGGCCCGAGGTTCCCAGAATCGGCGGCGTCCAGCACTGGAAAAGCCCCATCGGGCGTCTGGTACCGTCACCTCTCCCGTGATCACGGGCGTATAGCTCAGTTGGTTAGAGCGCACGCTTCACACGCGTGAGGTCAGAGGTTCGAGTCCTCTTACGCCCACCACCAGCCTCCGCCGTGGGTCAGCCGGCGTGGAGGATGTCGACCACGAACACGAGCGTGTCGGTCGGGGAGATGCCGGCATCGGGTGCGCCCTCCTCGCCGTAGCCGTCGGCCGGGGGGACGACGAGGAGCACCTGCGAGCCGACCGTCTGGCCGACGAGGCCCTTGTTGAACGCTGCGAACCGATCGCCGTCGAGCTTGTACTCGGTCGGCGACCCGTTGGCCCACGAGGAGTCGAACTCGTCGCCCGAACCCCAGATCACGCCGGTGTAGTGGATCAGCACCGTCTGGCCCGACTCGACGGCGTTGCCGTTGCCCCGGATGAGCGGCTGCACCACCAGCTGCGTGGGCGGCGCGGTCTTGGGAACGACGATCGACGTGCGGCCCTGCTCGTCGGCGGTGACCGTGGGGAGCCCGGCGGGGGGCGTCACCGCGGTGCCCGACGCCCGCGAGAGCGGCCGGCGGACGTTGATGATGTCGGCGACGAGCACCAGCGTGTCGTCCTCGCCGATGCCGCTGGCCGGATCGCCGCCGAGCGGCCCGTACCCGTCGTCGGACGAGATGGCGACGAGTACACGGCTCCCGACCTTGGTCCCGAGGAGGGCCTTCCGGATGCCGGCCAGGAGCTCGCTGTTGGCGATGACGACGGCCGGCTGGGTCTCGAACGTGTTCGTGATGACCGACTCGTCCTTCCCGTTCACCAGCATCAGGTGGAAGGTGACGGTGTCGCCGCTGGTCACCTCGTCGCCGGTGCCCGTGACGAGGATGTCGCGCGTGGTGCTCTCGATGGTGAACGGGGTGTCGATCTCGACGGTGGGCGCCACGCCGAACCCGCCACCGACCTTGATGCCGTCGAGCGCGACGCTGCTCTCGGTGATCGGGTCGTCGGACGGCTCGTCGTCGGAGCCGGAACTGCAACCGGTGACGACGAGCGCGAGGGCGATGAAGAGGGCGGCGGCGCGGCTCACGACGCTCCTTGGGTGGGGGACGGCGGGGAGGTCCAGCATGGCATGGGGCGACCGAGCCACCCCCAGGGGCCGATCATCCGACGGTCTGGGCACCGAAGCCCCGCCCCACGAAGACCTCGGTGCTGGCGGTGCCGGGGATCGGGGCGATCAAGGACACCTGGCCCAGCACCGTGGCCCCGGGCGCCACGTCGTTGAGGGTCGTGGTCTCGCCGGCGAGGAGGCGACCTTCGGCGTCGCGGTAGACCGCGGTGACGTCGACGCCCTGCTCGGCGACCGGCAGCGCGGATCGGACGGCGAACCGCGTGGCCGCGCCGCCGTACACGTCGACATCGGTGGTGACCGCTTCCGCCACGAGGGTCTCCCGGAAGGCCGGTGGCATCCACTCGGTGACCTCCACGGAGACCCGGAGCGACACCGGGTCTCGGACGTCCTCGATGATCGTGCGTCCCACCGCCATGCGCGCGCCGGGCATCACGCCGTTCAGGAGGGCGTGGTCGACGAGCAGCTCGTTGCCGGCCGCGTCGAGCACCGCGGTGCGAACCCGCACGCCGGCGGCGAGGAGGGCCGGGTCGGGGTTGCGGAGGATCACCGCGAAGCCTCCGAGGACGGCGCCCTTCTCGTAGCGATCGGCGAAGGACGTGACGCCCTGCTCCTCGACGACGATGTCCTGCCCCGCATAGGTCGGTGGGGTCGTCACCGTCGGCCCCACCTGCTGCACCGAGGTGCTGGTGGTCGGTAGGGTCAGATCGTCGATGCCGCCGCCGGAGCATCCCGCCGAGACCAGGGCCCCGGCGAGCGCCGTGGCCACCGCGACGGCGACCCTCCGACGCACTACGACAGGGTCTTGTTGAGGCGCTCGAGGGCCGTGTCCTCGGAGATGTTCAGTGCGAACGCCAGCTCGCTCACGAGCACCTGCCGAGCCTTCACGAACATCGACTTCTCGCCGGCCGACAGACCCTTGTCGGCGTCACGCAGCGCCAGGTTCCGGACCACCTCGGCCACCTGGTAGACGTCGCCCGACTTGAGCTTCTCCTGGTGGTTCTTGAACCGGCGGGACCAGTTGGTGGGCTCGCGGACGTCCTTCTTGGCGAGGACCTCGAACACGTCCTCCACGTCTTCCTTCGAGATCGGGTAGCGCATGCCGATCTCCTCGGCCCGATCGGCCGGCACCTTCAAGAGCAGGTCGCCGTGCGTCATCCGCAGCACGAAGTACTTGCTCTTGCCGCCGTCGCCGAGCGTGATCGTGTCGGTCCCCTCGATCACGGCTGCGCCATGGTGGGGGTAGACGACCTTGTCACCGACCTTGAAACCCACGCGCACTCTCCTCGAAACCGGCTGCAGGGGACCCACCAGGATGCCACCTCTCGGGCCGACTGCCACATTCACGTCATCGAGCGGGAAGCGAACCTGACAGGGCGGGGCGCCGCTCGTACCCTCTGCACGCCACGGCAACGAGTGCACCACGAGGGAGAGCCGCCATGTTCGAGTGGTCCGAAGAGCAGCTGATGATCCGCGACGCGGTCCGCCAGTTCGTGGAGGCGGAGATCGCCCCCAAGCGCGAGGAACTGGAGCACGGGGACCTCCCGCCCTACGACATCCTGCGGAAGCTGTTCTCCACCTTCGGCATGGATGCCATGGCCCGGTCGAGCTTCAAGTCCCGGATCGAGCGCGAGAAGCGCATCGCCGCTGGCGAGGAGGAGGCCACCCCGAAGGGCGAGCGCTCCGGCGGTGGTGACGCCAGCGGCGTGGCCATGACGATGATCCCGATCATCGAGATCTGCCGCTACTGCCCCGGGATGGTCACCGCAATGGGCGTGTCGATGGGCCTCACCTCGGCGTCGATCATGAGCAAGGGCACCATCGAGCAGAAGGAGCGCTGGGCCCTCGACCTCCTCACGCTCGACAAGATCGGGGCCTGGGCCATCACCGAGCCCGGCTCCGGGTCCGACGCCTTCGGCTCGATGAAGGCGACCGCACGCCGCGACGGCGACGAGTACGTGCTCAACGGCTCGAAGACCTTCATCACCAACGGCCCCTACGCCGACACGATCGTGTTCATCTGCAAGCTCGACGAGGGCAACCCGCCCGAGGAGCGCAAGATCCTCTCGTTCATCCTCGACAAGGGCATGCCGGGGCTCGAGCAGTCGAAGCCCCTCCGCAAGATGGGCATGCACAGCTCGCCCACCGGTGAGCTGTTCCTCGACGACGTCCGAGTGGGGATCGACCGGCTCATCGGCGGCACCGAGGACCTGCCGTCGGGCGGTCGGGAAGGGGCCAAGGACACCTTCTCGATGGAGCGCTCCGGTGTTGCGGCCATGTCGCTCGGGATCATCGAGAAGTGCCTCGAGCTCTGCGTCCAGTACGCCAAGGACCGCGTGCAGTTCGGTCAGCCGATCGGGGAGTTCCAGCTCATCCAGGAGAAGCTGGCCCGCATGGAGGTCGCCCGCCTCAACGTGCAGAACCTGGTGTTCCGGTTCCTCGAGATGGGCGCGGCCGGGGCGAACCTGTCGCTGGCCGAGGCATCGGCCATGAAGCTCTACTCGGCGCGCGCCGCGGTGGAGGTGGCCATGGAGGCCGTGCAGCTCCACGGCGGCAACGGCTACATGGCCGAGTTCCACGTCGAGCAGCTGGCCCGCGACTCGAAGGTCCTCCAGATCTACGCCGGCACCGACGAGATCCAGATCACCCACATCGCCAAGGACCTCCTCCGCCGGTAGTCCCTGCGGACTAGGGCTCGGTGACGGTCCAGCCGCGCCGGCGGAGCTCGTCGGCGAGGAGGTCGGCCGGCATGCCCTGGAGAGCTTGGGTGCGCTGCCGTTCGAGCTGCTGCGCGGCACGGTCCTGCTCCATGGACGGCGCCGGGCCGGTGCCGGCACCGATGACGTCGGTGTCGCCCTGCACCAGCTGGTCGATCAGGGCCGACGCCTCGTCGCGGGTGAACTTCCCGCTGGCCTGTCGCTGGGTGAGGCCCAGTGGGCCCCGGGCGTCACGAAACCCGTCGTGGCCCGCCTTGCGCACGAGCGCCTCGAGGTACTGCACCTGCTTGGCCGTCGCGGGTGGCCCTGACTGCTGTCCGAACGCCATGCCACCGATCGTGGCACGCGAGGTGTGACACCTCGTGTGACCCGTCGTCAGATGCCGAGGCTGCGACCGATGATCTCCTTCATGATCTCGGTGGTGCCGCCGTAGATCGTGGTGATGCGGGCGTCGGCATAGGCCCGGGCGATCGGGTACTCGGTCATGTAGCCGTAGCCGCCGTGGAGCTGCACGCACCCGTCGATCACACGCTTCTGCAGCTCGGTGCACCACCACTTGGCCATCGCCGCTTCCTCGGCCGTGAGCTGCTGGGCGTTGAGGGCCAGCACGGCCCGGTCCACGAACGTCTGGGCCAGCTCGATCTCGGTGGCCATCTCGGCCAGCCGGAACCGGGAGTTCTGGAACGACCCGATGGGTTGGCCGAACGCGGTGCGTTCCTTCACGTAGTCGAGGGTGAGGTCGAAGGCCGCCCTCGCCGCGGCCACGCCGGTGACGGCGATGGACAGGCGCTCCTGGGGCAGCTTCGACACGAGCGACCGGAACCCCGACCCCTCCTCGCCGAGGAGGTTCGTCGCCGGCACCGTCACGTCGCTGAAGAACAGCTCGGCGGTGTCCTGCGCGTGCATCCCGATCTTCTCCAGGTTGCGACCGCGCTCGAAGCCGTCCATGCCCCGCTCGAGCACGAGGAGCGACATCCCGGCGTGGCGCTGCGTGGGGTCGGTCTTCACCGCGGTGATCACCAGGTCGGCGTTGATGCCGTTGGTGATGAAGGTCTTCGAGCCGTTAACGACGTAGTGGTCACCGTCGCGGATCGCGGTGGTGGACATCGACGCCAGGTCCGACCCGATGGCCGGCTCGGTCATGGCCACGGCGGTGATCAATTCGCCCGACGCGATGCCGGGCAGCCAACGAGCCTGCTGCTCGTCCGTGCAGAGCGTGAGGAAGTAGGGGAGGCAGATGTCGTTGTGCAGGGTCCAGCCCAGTCCGGCGGCGTTCACCCCCGCCCGTTGGATCTCCTCCGCGATCACGACGTTGTACCGGAAGTCGGCCACGCCGCCGCCGCCGAACTGCTCCGGCACCGCCATCCCCAGGAACCCGTGCTCGCCGGCCCGGGTGAAGAGCGACCGGTCGACGATCCCGGCTTGCTCCCACGCCTCGTGGTGCGGGGCGACCTCCTTGGCGATGAAGGCCCGCACCGAGTCGCGGAACAGCTCGTGCTCGTCGTCGAAGAGGGTGCGCTCCATCGGGCCACGGTATTCGGGGAGCGGTGGCCGGCTCGCACGCGGGTAGGGTCGGTGGAAACGAAGGGGAGCTCGGGTGAGCCGGGCTGAGAGGGTGGCCTGCCGGCGACGGCCCGCCACCGACCCAAGGACCTGATCCGGGTAATGCCGGCGGAGGGATCGTGGACGAGGCAGCTCCGAGCACACCGACGGTCGTCGTGGTCGCGGGCGGGGAGGCGATCGATCACGCGGTGCTCGACCGCCTGCGGACGATCGAACCGGGCGCCACGACGGTGGCGGCCGACTCCGGCGTCGACCTGGCGCTCGCGCTCGGCCGCCGGGTCGACGTGGCCGTCGGCGACTTCGACTCGGTCACCGCGGCCGGCCTGGCCCGGATCACCGGGGACGGTGCCGAGATCGTCCGCCACCCGGCCGCCAAGGACGCCACCGATCTGGAGCTGGCCGTCGACGTGGCCCGCGGCATGGGCGCAGGGCGCCTCGTGGTGTTGGGGGGTCACGGCGGCCGCCTGGACCACCTGCTCGCCAACGTCGCCGTGCTCACCGGGCCTCGCACCGACACCATGGCGGTGGAGGCCCACCTCGGGCCGGCTCTCGTCACCGTCGTTCGAGCGGCGGTCGATGGCTCCGGCGGCGCGACGGAGATCACCGGGAGCATCGGCGAGCTGGCCACCCTGCTCCCGCAGCACGGTCCCGCTCGTGGCGTCACCACCTCCGGCCTGGCCTACCCGTTGCACGACGAGGACCTCGCCGCAGGGACGAGCCGCGGGGTCAGCAACCTCCTCTCGGCGGCCGTCGCGACCGTGCTGGTCCGCGACGGCGTCGTCGCCGTCATACAACCCGACCACCACCGACCCCCGGAGCACCCATGACCCCCCGACCCGCCCCTCGTTCCCGACGTCGTCGATCCGTCCTCCTGGCGTCCGTGGTCGTGCTGCTGGCAGGTGTGGCGGCAGCCTGCGGGGACGACGGCTCCGACGGCGCGACGCCTGGATCCGGCGGTGAATCGGTCACCCTGCGGCTTCTCACCCACGACTCGTTCGCCGTCAGCGATGGCGTCTTCGAGGCCTTCACCGAGGAGACGGGGATCGAGGTGGAGCTGCTCCAGGGCGGGGACGCCGGCACCGTGGTGAACCAGGCCATCCTCACGAAGGGCAACCCGCAGGCCGACGTGCTCTTCGGCATCGACTCCACGTTCCTCAGCCGGGCCGTCGAAGCCGGCCTGTTCGTGGCCCACGAGGCCGCCGATCTCGACGCCGTGCCGAGGGCCCTCCGCTTCGATGCCACCGGCGTCGTCACGCCCGTCGACTACGGCGACGTCTGCGTCAACTACGACAAGGCGTACTTCGCCGAGCACGACCTGGCGGTGCCGGCGACGTTCGACGATCTCGTCGACCCCGCCTACAAGGACCTCTTGGTGGTCGAGAACCCGGCTACGTCGTCCCCGGGCCTCGCCTTCCTCTTCGCCACGATCGACCACTTCGGCGCCGACGGCTGGGCCGCCTGGTGGGAGCAGGCAGTGGCCAACGGTGTGGAGGTCGTCGCCGGCTGGGAGGAGGCCTACAACTCGGCGTTCTCCGGCGGGGGCGCCAGCCAGGGCGACCGACCGCTCGTCGTCTCCTACGCCTCGAGCCCGCCGGTGGAGGTGCTGTACGCCGACCCGCCCGTCGAGGAGGCGCCGACGGCGGTCATCGAATCCACCTGCTACCGCCAGGTGGAGGGCGCTGGGATCCTCGCCGGCAGCGACCACGTGGACGAGGCCGGCCTGCTCATCGACTTCCTGTTGTCGCCCACCTTCCAGGCCGACGTGCCGCTGCAGATGTTCGTGTTCCCGGCCCGGACCGACATCGAGTTGCCCGCGGTCTTCCAAGCCCATGCGGCCCGCCCGGCCAAGGTGCTCGAGCTGGCCCCCAACGACATCGCCGCCAACCGTGACCGGTGGATCGACGAGTGGACCGACCTCGTGCTCCGGTGATGGTCCGCTCACCTGACGACCGCCGGCGGGGTTCGGTCCTGGCCGCCCTCCTCGTCGTCCCGGTCGCCTTCCTGGCCGTGTTCTTCGCGTGGCCGGTCGCCAACATCGTCGGCGAGGGCCTGCGCACGGACGGTCGTTGGAACGGCTCGGCGTTCGGCGACGTCCTCACCGACCCCCACCTCCGCCGGGTGGCGTGGTTCACCCTGTGGCAGGCGGCGGCGTCGACCGTGATCACCGTCCTCGTCGCGCTGCCGGCGGCCCACGTGCTCAGCCAGTACGAGTTCCGCGGCCGCCGGCTGGTGCAGTCGCTCGTCACCATCCCCTTCGTGCTGCCCACCGTGGTCGTGGGGAGCGCGTTCCTCGCGCTCATCGGGCCCCGCGGGGTCCTCGGGGTGGATCTCGACGACACCGTGTGGGCGGTACTGGCGGCGCACGTCTTCTTCAACCACGCCGTGGTGGTGCGCACCGTGGGCGGGATGTGGGAGGGCCTCGACCCTGCGACCGTCGACGCGGCGCGGGTGCTCGGCGCGTCGCCTTGGCGGGCCTGGTGTTCGGTCACGTTGCCCGCCATCCGCCCCGCCCTGCAGTCGGCCGCGCTCGTCGTGTTCCTCTTCACCTTCACCTCGTTCGGCATCGTGCAGATCCTCGGCGGCACGAGGAACGCCACCATCGAGGTCGAGATCTACCGGCAGACGGCGCAGCTGCTCGACCTGCCGGTGGCCGCGGTGCTCGCGCTCGTCCAGCTCGCCGCGGTGGGCCTGCTCCTCCTCCTCCAGGACCGACTCAGCCGCCGTGCGCCCCGTCCCGGAGTCCTGGCCAACCCCCGTCGTCGCCGACCCGACACGGCGGCCCAGCGGTGGTGGGTGTCGGGCAACCTGCTCGTGCTCGCCCTGCTGCTCGGCGGTCCGCTCGCTGTGCTGGTGGAACGGTCGTTCCGCACCGGTGACGGGCACGGCCTGGCCAACTGGCGGGCCCTCGCCGAGCGGCGGCAGGGCACCGGCTTGTTCGTCGCCCCGGTCGAGGCCCTCGGGAACTCCCTGCGCTTCGCGCTGGTGGCGGCGGTGGTGGCCACCGTGCTCGGCGCCATGGCGGCGGCGGCGCTGGCCCGCACGCGCGGCCGTCCAGGGCGGGTGATCGACGCAGTCCTCCTGCTCCCGCTCGGCACCTCCGCCGTGACCGTCGGCTTCGGCTTCCTCATCGCGCTCGACGAGCCCGTGGACCTTCGCAGCAGCCCGTGGCTGGTGCCGTTGGCCCAGGCGGTCGTCGCGTTGCCGTTCGTCGTCCGGACGGTGTCGCCGGTGCTGCGGTCGGTTGACCCGCGCCTGCGCGAGGCCGCGGCGATGCTCGGCGCGTCGCCGGCGCGCGTGTGGTGGGAGATCGACCGGCGCTTCGTGCGCCGGGCCGCCCTCATCGCCTTCGGGTTCGCCTTCGCCATCTCCCTGGGTGAGTTCGGTGCCACCACCGTGATCGCCCGCGCCGACCGGCCCACCGTGCCGGTGGTGATGGACCGCCTGCTGAGCCGCCCGGGCGTGTTGAACAGCGGCCAGGCGTTCGCGCTGGGCGTGGTGCTGATGGTCGTGACCGGCTTGTCGGTGGCGTTGGTCGATCGAGCCCGACGCCACCAGTCGGTGGGTGCCTGGTGGTGACGGCCGTGGAAGTCCGCGGTGCCTCGGTGCGCTTCGGCCCGCACCTGGCCCTCGACGGCGTCGACTTCGACGTGGCGCCGGGGGAGGTCGTGGCGGTCGTTGGCCCGAGCGGGTCGGGCAAGTCCACCCTCCTTCGAGCCGTCGCCGGGCTCCAACGCCTCGACGCCGGGTCGGTGTCCCTCGACGGCATCGAGGTGGACGGGGTGCCGCCCCACCGACGGGGGGTGGGGATGATGTTCCAGGACCACGCCCTCTTCCCGCACCACGACGTGGCCGGCAACATCGCCTTCGGGCTCCGCCGGCAAGGCCATCGGGGCCCCGCCCTGACCGCCCGGGTCGACGAGCTCCTCGAGCTGGTCGGCCTGGCCGGGTTCGGACGCCGACCGGTGGACGAGCTGTCGGGCGGCGAGCAACAGCGGGTGGCGCTGGCCCGCGCCCTGGCGCCGGCGCCGCGCGTCCTGCTCCTCGACGAGCCGACCGGCGCCCTCGATCTCGGGATGCGCAGCCGGTTGGTGCACGACCTCCGCTCGCTGATCAGCGACCTCGCCCTCACGGTCGTCGCCGTGACCCACGACCCCGCGGAGGCCTTCACGCTGGCCGACCGGTTGGTGGTGCTCGACGCCGGTCGGGTCCGCCAGGCGGGAACACCCGAGGAGCTGTGGACGGCGCCAGGCGCCGCCGTGGTGGCCACCGTGCTCGGCCTGGGCCCGGTGGTGCAGGGCGTCGTGCGCGACGGCGTGGCATCCACCCCGTGGGGCGAGGTGTGCGTGCCCGGACCCGACGGCCCCGCCGCCCTCCTCCTCCGCCCCGGGGCGCTCCAGGTGGATCCGAACGGACGGGTCGACGCTCACGTGTCGTCGGCCACCTTCCGGGGCCCGACCACCGACCTGGTGCTCAGCGTCGACGAAGGCCCGGCGGCGCCGGCCTCGGTCCTGACGTCGCAGGCGCCGGCGCCGGGCTCGACGGTGCGTGTCTCGTTGGAGCCGTCTGAGGTGGTCCGGCTGCCGGCCTGAGCCCGCTGGACCGGGTGGTGGGTCGTACGATGTCCGCCGCCCCGGCACCTGGTCGGGGATCCCCCGACCATGCCATCGCTCCGCCGCCCCCGCCCCCGCCTCGCCGCGTTGATCCTGGCGTCGTCCGTCGGCTTGCTGGCGATCGCACCGGCGGCGGCACAGGACGATCCGAACGCCACCACGACCACCACGGCATCGGTGCCGACCGACCCCTCCACCACGGTGCCCGACACCACCACCACGTTGCCGATCGATCCCAACGATCCCGGTGCCGTGGAGAGCGTGGACTCCGAGCCGGTCCCCACCGTCGACGTGACCGTGCCCCAGCGAACCGACCAGGCCGAAGCGGCCAAGCTCGTGCGCCAGGAGCTCAAGGTGGCCCAGGCCCAAGCCGTGAAGTCCGGGCTCACCTACCAGGCCGCCCGGGCCCGAGCCGTCACCCTCGAGGCGGAGGTCGACCAGTTCGAGGAGCAGGTGTCGCAGCTGTCCACGGAGGACCGGGACGCCGTCCGCCGGGTGGCCGCGACCAAGCGCTACTTCGAGGCTCGCGCCGCCACCGCCATCGTGCGGGGCCGGATCGACGAGATCGCACCGTCGGCGGTGAGCGACGATCCCAACGACGTGGCCGTCGGCAAGGTCCTCCTCGGCTCGGTGCTGCAGGAGGACGACGCCGCGCTCCAGCGGTACCTCCTGGCTCGGGAGTCCACCGGGGCGGTCCTCGCCGACATGGCCGACCAGCTGGTGGCCAAGCGGGCCGAGCTGGCCGCGGTCAAGGGCGCGCTCATCGACGCCCGTCGGGCCAACATCGCGGCGCAGATCAACTTGCAGTTCTTCTCGGCGGGATCCGAGATCGTGATCCAGGGCTTCGTGTTCCCGGTCGGCACCCCGAACACCTTCGGCAACTCCTTCGGCGCCGATCGCATGATGGGCACCACCTACGCCCACGCCCATCAGGGCACCGACATCATGGCGCCGTTCGGCACGCCTCTCCTCGCCTGCGAGCGGGGCATCATCTCGAAGATCGGCACCGACGTGCTCGGCGGCAACAAGCTCTGGCTGAAGGGCGAGAGCGGCACGTACTACTACTACGCCCACCTCCAGCGCTTCGCCGACGGGCTCGCCAACGGGCAGGTCGTCAACGCCGGTCAGGTGATCGGCTACGTGGGTGACACCGGCAACGCCAAGGGTGGAGCACCCCACCTCCACTTCGAGATCCACCCCGATGGAGGCCGTGCCGTGAACCCGTACCCGCTGCTCAAGATCGTGAAGCAGCTCAACCAGCAGGCGGGCGGCACCTGATGGACGTCGTCGCCACGCTCGATGCCCCGTGTCCCCCCACTGCGCTCTTCCCGTGGGTGGACGACCTGGAGCGGTACCCCGACTGGCTCGACATCGTGCCCCGGGCCGTCCCGGCTCCGGCCCAGCCCGACGACGTCGGGCCGGCCTGGTCCGTCGACCTCCGCGGGCGACTGGGTCCCTTCGCCCGGGCCAAGCGGTTGCGCATGGTCCGCACCGCGCTCGAGGCGCCCACCCACGCCCGGTTCGAGCGAGCCGAGCACGATGGCCGCGAGCACTCGTCGTGGGTCCTCGACGCCACGGTGGAGGACGCCGCCGACGGTTGTCGTCTCACGATGCGGCTCCACTACGGAGGGCGTCTGTGGATGCCCGCGCTCGATCGACTCCTCGCCGACGAGATCAACCGCTCCCGCCCCCGCCTGCTCGAGCGGGTCGCCGGCGACTGATCCCCGACCGGCGCCGACCGGTCAGCGGCGGGCGGCCCACGCCGACCAACGGCCCTCCCGGCGCTCCACGCGGAGCGTGACGCCGAAGGCCTCGCTCAGCACGCCGGCGCCGAGGGTGTCGTCGAGCGGCCCGGCGGCCAGGATCCGACCTCCCTCGAGCAGCAGCACGTGGGTGGCGCCCTCGGGGATCTCCTCCACGTGGTGCGTCACGAGCACCGTGGGTGGGGTGGCAGGGTCGGCTGCCGCACGTGCCAGTGCCGCGACGAGCTCCTCCCGCCCGCCCAGGTCGAGACCGGCGGTGGGCTCGTCGAGCAGGACCAATCCGGGCTCGCCCACGTAGGCCCGGGCCAGCAACACCCGCTGGCGCTCACCAGACGACAGGGTGGCCATGGCCCGGTCGGCGCCGTGGCCGACGTCGAAGCGCTCGAGCAGGGCCCGCGCCGACGCCCGGTCGGCCGCGGTGTACTCGTGCCACCACGGCTCGAGGGCTGCGTTGCGCCCCGTCATCACCACCTCCACCCCGGTGAGCTCCGGGCGGAGCAGGTTGGCGAGGGCCGGACTGCTCAGGCCCACCCGCCGCCGGAGCCGGCGGACGTCGGTGCGTCCCAGCTCCTCGCCGAGGAGGCGGACCGTGCCCGTCGACGGGTGCAGGTACATCGATGCGATGCGGACGAGCGACGTCTTGCCCGACCCGTTCCGGCCGAGGACCACCCAGTGCTCCCCGGGTGCCACCGTCCAGGTGACGGCGCGCAGGATGGTGACGTCGTCACGGACGAGGCCCACGTCCTGGAGCTCGAGGGCCGGTGCAGCCATGGCGGGGGACGCTACCGGCGCCTCGTAGATTGAGGTGCACCCCGACCAGGACGAAGCCATCACCACCGCTCTCGGCATCCTCGCCGTCCTCCTGCTGATCCTGCTCACCGGATTCTTCGTCGCGGTCGAGTTCGCCCTCGTCGCCGTCGACCGCGATCAGGTCGGCATCGACGCCGCCGCCGGTGACCGGCGGGCCCGGGCCACCAAGGGGGCGCTGCACCACCTGTCGTTCCACCTCTCCGGGGCGCAGCTCGGCATCACCGTCACCTCGTTGGTCGTCGGGTTCATCGCCGAGCCCACGGTGGCCGGAGCCCTCGAGCCGGCGTTGGAACCCCTCGTGGGCGAGAACGGCGTGCGGGGCGTCTCGATCGCCGTCGCCCTCGTGCTCGTCACGGTGCTGTCCATGGTGGTGGGGGAGCTGGTCCCCAAGTCGATCGCCATCGCCCGAGCCCGTCGCACGGCCTACCTGCTCGTGCCGATCATGCTCGTGATCGACCGCGTGTTCGGACCGTTGATCGGCTTCCTCAACGGCTCCGCCAACTGGACGGTGCGGCGGTTCGGGATCGAGCCCCAGGAGGAGCTCACGTCGGTGCGGTCCCTCGAGGAGTTCGAGCTCCTGATCCGCAGCTCCGGGGCTGAGGGCACCCTCGAACCGCAGTCGCTCACGTTGCTCACCCGGTCGCTCCGCTTCGCCGGCAAGGACGCCGCCGACGCCCTCATCCCACGCCGATCGGTGGACGCCGTAGGCGTCGACGACACGGTGCAGGAGCTGGCCACCCGCGCCGTGACCAGCGGGCACTCGCGGTTCCCGGTGGTCGGCGTCGACCTCGACGACGTCCGGGGCGTGGTGCACGTGAAGGACGTCTACGGCGTGCCGTTCGAGGAGCGACCGACGACGCCGGTGACCTCGATCATGGTGGCGCCGTTCGTTGTGCCGGAGACCCGTGACCTCGGATCCCTGCTCGTCGACCTCCGCCACCGGGGCACCCACCTCGCCGTCGTCGTCGACGAGCACGGGGGCACGGCCGGGATCATCACCCTCGAAGACGTGCTCGAGGAGATCGTGGGGGAGATCGACGACGAGCACGATCGCCCGGTGCCCAAGCTCACCGGCATCGTCCGCGCTGGCGAGTGGCGCCTCGACGGCTCGCTGCACCGTGACGAGGTGTTCGACGCCTGTGGCTTCTCGATGCCGCTCGGCGACTACGAGACGATCGCCGGGTTCGTCCTCGCCGAGCTCGGGCGCATCCCCGACGTCGGCGACGCCTTCGAGCACGAGGGTTGGCGGCTCGAGGTGGCCGCCCTCGACGGCCTCCGGGTCAGCGCCGTCACCCTCCGCCGCGAGACCCGCAGCCAGCCGGAGGCGAGGGCGTGACCGGGGTCAACCTCCTCATCGGGCTGGCCCTGCTCCTCGCCAACGGGTTCTTCGTCGCCGTCGAGTTCGCCCTCATCGCCAGCCGCCGCACCAAGCTCGAAGCGCTGGCCGAGGAGGGGAGCAGCCGGGCCCGCATCGCGCTGGCCTCGGTGCAACACCTCAACCTGCAGCTGGCCGGCGCGCAGCTCGGGATCACGATGGCCTCCCTGCTCCTGGGGTTCGTGGCCGAGCCGGCCGTGGCCGGCCTCATCGAGGCCGCCGTCGAGCGCTTCGTCGAGGTGCCCGACGGCGTGTTGCACACCATCGGGTTCGTCATCGCCCTCACCATCGTGGCGTTCCTCCACATGGTCCTCGGCGAGATGGTGCCGAAGAACATGGCCATCGCGGCGCCCGAGCGCACCATGTTGTGGCTGGCCGTCCCCAACCGGATCTACGTCCTCGTGTTCGGTCCGGCCCTTCGCCTGTTCAACGTGCTGTCGAACATGATCGTGCGGCGCTTCGGTGTGGAGCCCCAGGACGAGCTCGGGACGTCGGCTTCGGCCGAGCAGCTGGCGTCGATGCTCGACGCGTCACGGGAGGAGGGGGTGATCGAGGAGATGGCCCACCAGCTCCTCGCCGGCGCCCTCGACCTCGGCGACCGCCACGTCGAGTCCGTCATGGTCGGCCGGGATGGCGTGGTGTGGCTCCCACGGTCGGCCACCCCCGCCGACGCCGAGGAGCTCGTCGTGCAGACGGGGCACACCCGCCTCCTCGTGGCCGGGGACGGGGTGGACGACGTGCTCGGCTACGTCCACGCCAAGGACCTGCTCACCGTCACCGGGGCGGTGCGGCACCGGCCCATGCCCCTCAGCTGGGTGCGCCGGATGCCGGTGATCCGGCGCGACACCGACCTCGACGACGCCCTCGTCGTGATGCAGCGGGCCCGGTTGCACATGGCCGTGGTGGCCGACGAGGAGGGGGACACGATCGGGATCGTCACGCTGGAGGACCTGATCGAGGCCCTGGTGGGCGACATCCGCGACGAATCGGACCGCTGAGGGCTCCGCTGGCCACCCAGGGGGGCTGGGCGGCTAACTTCTCGGGGCTGTGCGCCGTGCGCGAAGGGTGTTCGTCCTGGGTCTCGTGATCCTCGCCTCCATGGTCGGGGTGGCCCCGCGCGTCGACGCCGATGAGAAGGACCTCGCCGCGGCGCAGGCTCGCGCCAACAAGGCCGCCGGCGAGCTGGCCCGGGCCGAGGACCGGCTCGGCGACCTCGACAGCGAGATCAACGACCTCGAAGCCCAGGCGGCCGACGCCCAGAGCCGGTTGGCGCTCCTCGAGGTGGCGGCCCGCCAGGTGCTGATCCGCCGGTTCATCAACGCCGACAACACGCAGGTCCAGGAGCTCGATCCCGACATCAACGGTCAGGCCCGGGCCGACGCACTGGCCCGCTACGCCATGCAGGGCAACGAGGATTCCCTCGACGCCTACGAGGCAGCCGCGGAGGATCTCGAGATCGCCACCACCGCGCTGA
Source organism: Actinomycetota bacterium (assembly GCA_030852625.1). Taxonomy (GTDB): domain Bacteria; phylum Actinomycetota; class Acidimicrobiia; order Acidimicrobiales; family VFJN01; genus VFJN01. The sequence goes on along the minus strand of JALYWQ010000235.1, from coordinate 11,512 downwards.
ACGAGAAGCGCGAGGCCCAGCAGGCGGCCGTGGACCGCTTGGAGGAACGGCGCCGGGACCTCCAGCGGGAGTTCAAGCGCCTCGAGGCGCTCGAGAAGGAGCGCAAGGCCGCCGCGGCCCGCAAGGCCGCCGCGGCGTCCAAGTCGTCGTCGTCGTCCTCCGGTCGGCCCGCCGCGAGGGTGGGTCGCGTCGTCGGTGGCATGGTGTGCCCCGTCGCCGGGCCGGTGGCGTTCTCCGACACGTGGGGAGCTGCCCGTTCGGGCGGTCGGGCCCACAAGGGCGTCGACATGCTCTCGCCCCGTGGCACGCCCACCGTCGCCCCCGTCAGCGGCACCGTCACCCACCGGGGCAACTCGGTCGGCGGGTTGTCGTGGCACCTCAACGGCGACGACGGCAACTACTACTACGGCACCCACCTCGACTCCTACGCCAACCAGGGCGCCGGTCACGTGAGCCAGGGCACCGTGATCGGCTACGTCGGCGACACCGGCAACGCCCGCGGCACCCCGCACCTCCACTTCGAGATCCACCCCGGCCGAGGCGCGGCCGTGAACCCCTACCCGAGCGTTCGCGCCGCCTGCTGACGCCGGTAGGGTCGCCCGCCGTGGGGACCCAAGCCATCCAGGACCTGACCGACCGCCTCGGGACGCTGCTCCGGTCGGCCGGGCGACCCGGCGACGTCGTCGACCTCACCAGGCTCTCGGGCGGGGCGTCCCGGGAGACGTGGGCCTTCGACCTCGTCGACGGTGAGGAACGTCGGTCGTTGATCCTCCAGCGCCAACGAGCCGGCACGTCGGGGAGCGGCCCGGGGATGCAGGTGGAGGCCGCCCTCCTCCGTGCCGCGGCCACCGCCGGCGTACCGGTGCCGGCGGTGATCGTCGACGACGACGGCGCCACCATGGGCGGTCCGTCGATCGTGATGGACCGGCTGGACGGCGAGACCATCGCCCGCAAGCTGCTGCGTGATGACGAGTGGGCCACGGCGCGGAGCCGACTCGTGGGCCAGGCCGGCGCCGCGCTGGCCCGGATCCACCAGCTGCCCCTGGACGAGCTCCCGACGCTCCGGGAGGCCGACCAGCTCGCCGAGATGCGCGCCCTGCTCGACTCGTTCGGGCGGCCCTTGCCGGCCTTCGAGCTCGCCATCCGCCAACTCGAGCAGGCCCGCCCGGCATCGCCGGGTCGCACGGTCGTGCACGGCGACTTCCGCCTGGGCAACCTCATGGTGGACGCCGAGGGCCTGGCGGGGGTGCTCGACTGGGAGCTGGCGCACCTGGGCGACCCGGTGGAGGACCTCGGTTGGTACTGCGTGCGGGCCTGGCGGTTCGGCTCGGCCCTCCCGGCCGGTGGCACCGGCACGCGCGAGGAGCTCCTCGCGGCCTACGCCGACGCCGGCGGGGGCCAGATCGACCCCGAGGCCCTGCGCTGGTGGGAGCTGCTCGGGACGTTGAAGTGGGGCCTGATCTGCGTGCTGCAGTCGGATGCCCACCTCCACGGGCTGTCCCGCTCGGTGGAGCTGGCCGCCATCGGCCGCCGGGTGTGCGAGAACGAGTGGGACGTGCTCGGCCTGCTGCCGGGGCCCGACCTCGATGCCGACGCGTTCGAGGAGCCCGACGGCGAGGATGCCCCCGATCTCTACGGCCGCCCCACCGCGCAGGAGCTGGTGGAGGCGGTGCGGGAGTGGATCGAGGGCGACGTCCGGGAGGCCACCCAGGGCCGGGTGCAGTTCCACGGTCGGGTGGCGTCCAACGCCCTCAAGATCATCGAGCGGGAGCTCGCGCTGGCCCGTGCGCACGTGCCGCGCCACGCGGCAGGCCTGGCGTCACTCGGTTGCCGTGACGACGCGGAGCTGTCGGCTCGGATCCGTGGCGGTGACCTCGACGATCGCCTCGTGGAGGTCCGCTCCATCGTCGCCCGCTCGGTACGGATGAAGCTGCAGGTCGCCAACCCCCGCTGGCTCGAACCCGACGATTGAGCGGTCGCCGGGCTCAGGCCCCGGTCATGTGGTAGCCGCCGTCGACGTGCACGATCTCGCCGGTGGTCTTCGGGAACCAGTCCGACAGCAGCGCCACGCACGACCGGGCCACCGCGTCGCCGTCGGCTCGCACGTCCCAGCCGAGCGGTGACCGCTCGTCCCACACGTCCTCGAACCGGGAGAACCCCGGGATTGACTTGGCGGCGAGGGTCCGGACAGGGCCAGCGGCCACGAGGTTCACGCGGATGTCCTGGGCGCCGAGGTCGCGGGCCAGGTACCGGGAGGTGGACTCGAGGGCCGCCTTGGCCACGCCCATCCAGTCGTAGGCCGGCCAGGCCTGGCGGCTGTTGTCGAAGTCGAGGCCGACGATCGAGCCGCCCTCGGTCATGTGGGGCACCACCACCTCGGCGAGCGTCTTCAGCGAGTAGGCCGAGATCTGCATGGCGACGGCGACGTCGTCCCAGCCGGCCTCCATGAAGCCGCCGCCCAGGCAGGCCGGGGGAGCGAAGCCGATGGCGTGCAGGGCCCCGTCGACCCGACCCCATCGCTCGCCGAGGGCATCGCGCACCGCCTCGACGTGGGCGGGCTCCGTCACGTCGAGCTCGAGCACCTCGGGTTCGGTCGGGAGCTTCCGGGCCGCCCGCCGGGTGAGCGAGATCCCGCGGCCGGCACCGGTGAGGATCACCTCGGCGCCCTGCTCCTGGGCCACGCGGGCGACCCCGAAGGCCAGGGAATCGTCGGTGAGGACGCCGGTGACGAGGATGCGCTTGCCGTCGAGGAGGGCCATGGCGGTAGAGACTGCCACGCCCTGCCCGGCGTTACGGGCGGCTGGGAGGAGGCCGTTCCGACTCCGGGTTGGCGAGCACCCCCCGCTAGGTTGTCGCCGATGCGCATCGGAATCCTTGGTGGCACCGGCCCAGCTGGCGGCGCACTTGCCGTACGCCTCGCATCGGTCGGGTTCGAGACCGTCGTCGGCTCCCGTTCCCGGTATCGGGCGATGGAAGCCGTCGACCTGCTGAAGAGCGAGTGGCCTGATCGGGAGCTGCAGATCGTGGCCGGCGACAACGAGGCCGCCGCGGAGACCGACCTCGTGGTGATCGCCACGCCGTGGGACGGCGCCGCCCAGACCGCGCAGTCGGTCGAGCGCCAGCTCCGGGGCAAGGTCGTCATCTCGATGGCCAACGCCCTCACCCGGATCGGCAAGGAGTTCCAGCCCCTGGTGCCGCCTCGAGGTTCGGTGGCGGCCAGCATCCAGGCCAAGCTCCCGCGGAGCCACGTCTGCGCCGCGCTCCACCACGTGCCGGCCAAGGAGCTCGGCGACCTGAACCATCCGATCGAGAGCGACGTGTTGATCTGCTCCGACTTCCCGGATGCCACGGAGGCCGCCAGCGACGTCGTGCGCAAGATCCCCAACATGCGGCCCCTCGACTGCGGCGAGCTCTCCCTCGCCACGCCGATCGAGTCGTTCACCGCGGTGCTGCTGCAGCTGAACGTCCGCTACAAGACCCGCGTGGCGGTCAAGTTCACGAGCATCCCCGAGTGACCGCATGAGTGCTGCTGGCGGGAGCATCCGCCTCTGGTGCACCAAGCGGCGCGAGGTCGTGCCGTTCGAGCCCGGCCCGATCGTCACCATGTACACGTGCGGGATCACCCCGTACGACGCCACCCACCTCGGGCACGCCGCGGTGTACGTCACCTACGACGTCCTCCAGCGCCGCCTGCGGGACTTGGGCCACGAGACCCGGTGCGTCCGCAACATCACCGACGTCGACGACTCGATCCTCGGCAAGGCCCGAGAGATCGGCGTGCACTACCTCGACCTGGCCGCCGCCGAGACGGCCCGCTTCGACGACGACGTGCGGGCCCTGAACCTGCTGCCCTCGTGGAGCGAGCCGCGCGCCACCTCGGCCATCGCCGACATCCGCGGGTTCATCGGGATGGTGCTCGACCGAGGCCACGCCTACCAGGCCGGCGGCGCGGTGTACTTCGACGTGTCCACCTACGAGAAGTTCGGTCAGGTGTCGGGTTACGACGAGGCCCAGATGCTCGAGTTCGCGGCCGAGCGGGGCGGGAACGTCGACGACCCCAACAAGCGCCATCCGCTCGACTTCGTGCTGTGGCAGCCGTCGCTCGACGACGAGCCGGCGTGGGATTCGCTCTGGGGGCCGGGCCGGCCCGGGTGGCACATCGAGTGCTCGGCGCTGGCCCTCCGTGAGCTGGGCACCACCATCGACCTGCACGGTGGCGGGGCCGATCTGATCTTCCCCCACCACGAGTGCGAGGCCGCACAGTCCGAAGCGGCCACCGGCGAACCGTTCGTGCGCCACTGGATGCACCAGGCGATGGTGCGGATGGACGGCGAGAAGATGTCGAAGTCGCTCGGCAACCTGGTCTTCGTCTCCGAGCTCCGCAAGGAGATCGATGCCATGGCCATCCGCCTCCTGCTGATCGAGAACCACTACCGCACGGCGTGGGAGTGGGACGACTCCCGACCGGCCCGGGCCACCGAACGGCTCGAGGCCTGGCGAGCGGCCGGCCCCGGTGACGGGGCCCTCGCCGACGTGCGGGCGGCCCTGGACGACGACCTCGACACCCCCACGGCGGTCGCGGCGGTCGACGCTGCCGTTGCCGCCGGCGAAGGCGTGGGCGCGGCGGCCGACCTCCTCGGCGTCGTCCTCTAGCGCTCGCCTCGCAGCCGGGCCGCGCCGGCCGTCCGAGGCTGCAAGACTTCCGCCATGGCCGGCCAGGAGGAGACGCGAGAGTTCGGGCGCCTCTACCCCGTGGCGCGAGCGGTCCTCAGCCCGATCTTCAAGACCCTCTGGCGGGTCGAGGTCACGGGCCTGGAGCACATCCCTGCCGCCGGGGGCGCCATCTTCTGCCCCAACCACACCTCGGTGATCGACTCCTTCTTCCTGCCCTTCGCCCTGCCCCGACGGATCACCTTCGTCGGCAAGGCGGAGTACATGGACTCGTGGAAGACGAAGCACATCTTCCCGGCCCTCGGCATGATCCCGATCGACCGTGGCGGCGGCAGCGCCTCCGAACGGGCCCTCGACACGGCCGCCCGGGTCCTCGAGGCGGGCGAGTTCTTCGGCATCTACCCCGAGGGGACGCGCGCCCGCGACGGGCGGCTCCACCGCGGCCACACCGGTCCAGCCCGTCTGGCCCTGCGCACCGGCGTGCCGATCATCCCCGTGGGTCTGCGGGGCACCCGGGAGGTGCAGCCGCCCGACGTCAAGGTGCCCAAGCCCTTCAAGCGAGTCCAGATCGGGTTCGGTCGGCCCATCGACGTCACCCGCTACCGCGACCGGGCCGACGACCGCATGGTGCTCCGGCAGATCATCGACGAGGTCATGTTCGAGATCCGTGCCCTGTCGCAGCAGGAGTACGTCGACGAGTACGCCACCAAGAAGGCCGAGACCTTCCCGTCGGCCGCGACGGGCCACGTGCGGACGCTCGACGAGCGGGCTGCACACGGCAACGGGCAAGGCGGCGCCGGGCTCACCGCCGCGGTTTCCGGTTCCTGACCGGCTGATCCCCTCCGGTACCGTCGGCGCCATGGCCGAACAGATCACGATCAGGTTGCCGGACGGTTCGCAGCGTGAGCTCACCGCCGGCACCACTGCGGCCGGCCTGGCCGAAGCGATCGGATCCCGCCTGGCCAAGGCGGCGGTGATCGCCGCCATCAACGGCACCCAACGGGATCTCTCGGCCGAGCTGCACGACGGCGACGAGGTGAGCATCTTCACGGTCGACTCCCCGGAGGGGTTGTTCACCCTCCGGCACTCGACGGCCCACGTCCTGGCCCAAGCGGTGCTCGACCTGTTCCCCGGGGCCACCTTCGGCATCGGCCCCGTCGTGGAGGACGGCTTCTACTACGACTTCGAGCTCCCGGGCGGGGCGTCGTTCTCCGTCGACGACCTCGAGCGCATCGAGGCCCGGATGCGGGAGATCATCAAGGAGTCGCAGCCCTTCGTCCGGGACGAGCTCCCCGCCGATCGAGCCCGTGAGATCTTCGCCGGGCACAAGTACAAGCTCGAGATCATCGACGACGCCTCCACCGACCCCATGTCAGCGACGTCGGCGAGCGAATCGGTTCGGACCTACGAGAACCCGCCGGTCCAGCCGAAGGACCAGCCGCCCTTCGCCGGCTACCCCGGCTTCATCGACCTCTGCCGGGGCCCCCACGTCCCCCACACGGGCCGCCACCTCGGGCACTTCAAGTTGATGCGCGTGGCCGGCGCCTACTGGCGGGGCGACGAGAAGAACCCGCAGCTGCAGCGGATCTACGGCACCGCGTGGCCCACGAAGAAGGCGCTGGAGGAGCACCTCACCCGGCTGGAGGAGGCCGCCAAGCGCGACCACCGGAAGCTCGGTGTGGAGCTCGACCTGTTCAGCTTCCCTGACGAGCTCGGCTCGGGCCTGGCGGTGTTCCACCCGAAGGGTGGCATCGTTCGCCGCCTGATGGAGGACTACTCCAGGAAGCGGCACGAGGAGGGCGGCTACGAGTTCGTCTACTCACCGCACATCACGAAGTCGACGCTCTTCGAGGTCTCCGGCCACCTCGACTGGTACGCCGACGGCATGTTCCCCCCGATGCACTTCGACGACGAAGGCGGCGACGCGGGGCAGGACTACTACCTGAAGCCCATGAACTGCCCGTTCCACATCCTGATCTTCAAGCAGCGGATGCGGAGCTACCGGGAGCTGCCCCTTCGGGCCTTCGAGTTCGGCAGCGTCTACCGCTACGAGAAGTCGGGCGTGATCCACGGGCTCACGCGGGTGCGTGGCATGACCCAGGACGACGCCCACATCTTCTGCACCCGTGAGCAGATGGAGGAGGAGATCGTCCGGGCCCTCGACTTCGTGCTCGACCTGCTGGCCGACTACGGCCTCAACGACTTCTACCTCGAGCTCTCCACCAAGCCGGAGACCAAGTTCGTGGGCGAGGACGCCGAGTGGGAGGAGGCCACCGAGACGCTTCGCCGGGCCGCTTCCACGAAAGACCTCGAGCTCGTCCTCGACCCCGGCGGCGGCGCCTTCTACGGGCCGAAGATCTCGGTGCAGGCGCGCGACGCCATCGGTCGCACCTGGCAGATGTCCACGATCCAGCTCGACTTCCAGCTGCCGCAGCGCTTCGAGATGGAGTACGTGGGCGCCGACAACGAGCGGCACCGCCCGATCATGATCCACCGGGCCCTGTTCGGCTCCGTGGAGCGGTTCTTCGCCGTGCTCCTCGAGCACTACGCCGGCGCCTTCCCCGCCTGGCTCGCTCCCGAGCAGGTGCGGGTGCTGCCCGTCCGAAGCGACAACAACGCCTACGCCCTCCGGCTCGTCGATCGTCTGGCCGCCGACGGCTTCCGCACCTCCTTCGCCGAGGCCGACGAGCCGCTCGGTTCCCGGATCCGCAAGGCCAAGCTCGAGAAGCTGCCCTACATCCTCGTGGTCGGTGACGCCGACGTGGAGGCCGGCACCGTGGGCGTGAACGCCCGGGGCTCCGACACGCCGGAGCGGGACGTCCCCGTCGACGACTTCGTCACCCGCCTGGCCGCCGACGTCCTCGCCAAGCGATGACGAGCGACTGATGCCCCTCGACCACCTCTGGGCCACCTGGCGCTCGGCCTACGTCACGCGGGCCGTCGAGACCCGTTCCCTCGGCGACGACGGGTCGGGCCGGACGCTGTTCGAGCGGATCCTGGCCGAGGCCGACGTGGAGGGCGACGAGCCGGCCGGCATCGTGGCCCGGCGACCAACGTGCTTCGCGCTGCTCAACCGCTACCCCTACACGTCGGGTCACCTGATGGTGTTGCCGAACCGCCCGGTGGCCGACCTCGAAGCGCTCGCGCCCGAGGAGTTCAGCGACCTGTGGGCCATGGTGCGCGACGCGGTGGCGGCGTTGAAGACGGCGCTGTCCTGTGAAGCCGTGAACGTCGGCCTGAACCTCGGACCCGCCGCCGGGGGCTCGCAGTCGGACCACCTCCACGTCCACTGCGTGCCGCGCTGGACGGGCGACGCCAACTTCATCAGCGTCACCGCCGAGACCCGCGTCCTGCCCGTCAGCCTCGACGAGGTCGGCGCCCGCCTCCGCTCCGCTTGGCCCATCTGAGTGCCAACCCCTACCGTTCGCCCCGCGATGGCTGACGAACCCGTGGACGACGCCGAGGTCCGCGACGAGCTCCCGGAGGACCTCGTCGCCCAGGGCTACGTCGGGCCCTACGTCTTCCCAAACAACAACCGGCGCCGCATCCCCGGGTACCTCTACCTGATGGTGGCGGCGGGCTGCGTGGCGGCGTGGGCCATCACCGGCCAGGGCGACGGGGTGCTCGTGAACGGCGGCTTCCTCGGCGCGGGGGTGCTCCTCGCGGTGCTCGGGCTCTACCAGCTGATCGCCGGGTGGAACCTCGACGTCGACGAGCGGGACGCCCTCGTCGCGGCCACGCGGGCAGTCGGGTTCGCAGTCGGGCACGCCTCCGCCCAGCTCGGCTGGCGCGGCCTCCGAAGCCGCCCGACCTGGCGCATCCTCCTGTACTCGGCCGAGGACCCGCCGCAGAAGCGGGGCCTGGTGCTCGTCGACGGCGTCGACGGCGAGATCGTCGACCACTTCACCGAGGACAACCCCGAGGACTGGTCCGACCTGCAGCTCTGAGGTCAGCGAGCTCGGCGGGCCTCGTCGAGGGCCTGCTCGGCGGCCTTCAGATGGGCGACGGCGGCGTCCACCGCCTGCCACACGAGCTCCAGGGCCGTGACGCTGTCGCCGCCGGCCACCTGCCCCGTGCGGGACCACGCTCCGGCATCGACACGCTCCACGGCGTCGGCGGCGGCATCGGTCTCCCACCCGAGCTCGGCGAGGCGCTCGTCCAGCGAGCCGGTCGACCCGTCGGGCGCCAGGTCGACCGGGTCGACGATGGGCGCGTCGCCGTGCTGGATGGCGTCGAGCCCACGACCGGCGGCGGCCACGCCGCGGGTGGCGGCGACCAGGTGGGCCAAAGCTGACGAGCCATCGGCGCCAGGTCGCTGGACCAGCGCCTCGGGCGACTCGTCGTCACCGAGGCCGGCGACGAGGCCGCGGAAGCGGCGGGGGAGTGACCGGAGGGCCACGACGGCATCGGAGGGAGGGCGGACGCTCACGCCTGCAGTGTGCCCTCGCCAGGGGCCGATCAGTCGGCCGTTCGATCGATGGGGGCGACGTCGTAGTGGTCGTGCTCGGCGACGAAGCGCCCGCGCCCGCCGGTGATCGACCGCAGCTCGGTGGCGTACCGCAGCAGCTCGGCCTGGGGCACCGTGGCGTAGACGACCTGCTCGCCGGCCTCGGCGGGCGAGGTGCCCTGGACCCGCCCCCGTCGCGCGTTGAGGTCGCCCATCACGTCGCCGAGCAGCTCGCCGGGCACCGTGACGTCGATCCGGCTGATCGGCTCCAGCACCACGGGCCCGGCGGCCGCGATCGCCTCCTGGAAGGCGGCCCGCCCGGCCTGGCGGAAGGCCATCTCCGAGCTGTCGACGCTGTGCTCCTTGCCGTCGACGAGCACCACCCGCACGTCGACGACGGGGTGCCCCTGCGGGCCGCCCGCCTGCATGGCCTCCTCGACCCCCCGGTGCACCGCCGGGATGTAGGCCTTGCCGATGGCGCCGCCGACGACCTTGTCGACGAACTCGAAGCCGGCGCCGCGCTCGAGCGGCTCCACCTCGATGGCCACGCGAGCGAACTGGCCGTGCCCACCCGACTGCTTCTTGTGGGTGTGCTCGCACCGGAACGGCCGGGTGATCGTCTCGCGGTAGCGGATCTTCACCGGTTCGCTGCTGACGTTCACGCCGAACGTGCGGCCCAGCCTCTCCATGGCGATGGCCAGGTGGGTGTCGCCGACGCCCCACAGCAGGGTCTGGTGCGTCTCCTCGTCCCGCTCGACGACCAGGCCGGGATCCTCGTCCTGCAGCCGGTGGAGGGCGGTGGCCAGCTTGTCGTCGTCGGCCTGCGTCTTCGGCACGATGGCGGTGGCCAGCACGGCGGGTGGCTGGTCGATGGGCGGTACGCGCACGGGGCGTCCGGCCCGGGCGAGCGTGTCGCCGGACCTCACCGACACCAGCTTGGCGATCCCGCCGATGTCGCCGGCGGCGAGGGCGTCGACGGGTTGGTGGTCCTTCCCGCGCACCATGAACAACCCGTGGAGGCGCTCCTCGGTGCCGGTGCGGGAGTTCACGAGGCGATCGTCGTTCTTGACGGTTCCCGACAGGACCTTGAGGAGGGTGACCTGCCCGACGTAGGGATCGGCGATGGTCTTGAACGTGAACGCGAGGGGGTCGCCGTCGGGATCGGCCGTCACCGGGACCTCGACGTCGCCGGCGGTGACGGTGGTGGGACGATCGGCCGGCGGTGGTCCGATCTCCACGAGGAAGTCGGCCAGCCGGTCGATCCCGATCTCGGCGGTGGCTGAGCCGCAGACCACCGGGAACACCACGGCCGCCTCGATCCCGAGCGTGAGGGCGTGCTCCAACTCGTCGATCGACGGCAGATCGCCCTCCAGGTACCGCTCGAGCAGTGCGTCCTCGGCCACCACGATGCCTTCCACGAGGTTGTCGTGGACCTGGTGCTCGAGGACCTCCATGTCGTCGGGGACCGGTTCGCGGCGCGGCACTCCGCTCTCGTAGATGTGGGCGGTGTCGGTGAGCAGGTCGGCGATCCCCCGGAAGCCGGCCTCCTCACCGATCGGCAGCTCGAGCGGCGCCACGCCGGCACCCAGACGCTCGCGGAGCTCGTCGAGCGTGCGCTCGAAGCTGGCTCGTTCGCGGTCCAGCTTGTTGACGAAGATCAGCCGCGGGACCCCGAGCCGGGCCGCCTCCCGCCACACCGCTTCGGTCTGCACCTCCACCCCGTCCACGGCCGACACCACGAAGACCGCCAGGTCGACCACCCGGAGCGCCGCGGTCACGTCGCCGAAGAAGTCGGCGTAGCCCGGCGTGTCGATGAGGTTCACCTTGTGGCCGTTCCACTCGAACGGGGCGACGGCCAGCCCCAGCGAGATCCCGCGCCGTTGCTCCTCGGGGTCGTGGTCGCACACGGTGGACCCGTCCTCGACCCGACCGAGCCGGCTGATGGCACCCGATCGATGCAGGAGCGCCTCGGCCAGCGTGGTCTTGCCGGCGCCGCTGTGGCCGACCAGGGCCACGTTGCGGATCTTCTCGGACGAGAAAAGCTGCACTCGGTTCCCCCTCGCTGCTCGACGTGCGAGTTCGGGAAGGGTACCGCTGGCCCGTAACGTGCGCTCGTGGGTGTACGCCGGATCACCGTCCCTGATGGGCGGACCGTGGTGCTCGACGACGTGGGCGACCCGGGCGGGCAGACGGTCGTGTACCTCCACGGCACGCCCGACGCCCGGCAGGCCCGGCACCCCGACGACTCGCTCGCGGCCGCCGCCGGTGTCCGGCTGCTCGCGGTGGACCGGCCCGGCTTCGGCGACAGCGATCTCGACCCGGGCGGCGACCTCACGTCCCTCGGTGGCGACCTCGCCGCCGTGCTCGACCAGCTCGAGCTCCCCACGGCCGCCC